>DAOVAM010000162.1 GCA_030671065.1 Candidatus Aminicenantota bacterium | reverse complement strand
CAGCTTCCCAAGAAAAGACTGACCTGATCATCCTTGACATCGGTCTTCCTTCATTGGGTGGGCTTGAAGTGTGCAAGGGTCTTCGGGCAAAAAACATAATGACACCTATCATTATGCTGACTGGCGAGAAGAAAGAAGAGATCGATAAAGTGGTAGGCTTGGAGTTTGGAGCCGATGATTATGTGACAAAGCCTTTTGGAGCCAAAGAGCTTCTTGCCAGAATAAAGGCTGTTCTCCGCCG
The DNA here is from genome assembly GCA_030671065.1 of Candidatus Aminicenantota bacterium. Classification (GTDB taxonomy): domain Bacteria; phylum Acidobacteriota; class Aminicenantia; order Aminicenantales; family Aminicenantaceae; genus SOIA01. The sequence goes on along the minus strand of DAOVAM010000162.1, from coordinate 5,179 downwards.
CTCCAGTCCGGAAACTGTTGAGATTGAAGAATATTCTTTCGGAGACGTCACCATCGATTTCAAAAAACAAATCGCCTCCAAGGGAAAAAAAGAACTCTACTTGACAGCCAAGGAATTTGGCCTTCTTAAGCTTCTGGTTTTTCATGAGGGAGAAGTCGTAAGCCGAGATGTTATCCTCAATGAGGTCTGGGGTTATGATAAATTCCCGACTACCCGGACTGTGGATACATTTATCCATCACCTGCGGCAGAAGATCGAGGATAAGCCGGCTGAGCCCGTTCATCTCATTACAGTGCCGTGGTCCGGCTATAGATTTCAAAAGTGATTTCCTCTCGAACAAAAACCTCCATTCAAAACATCTGTTTTTTCACTCCTCAGAATATTTAACAGACTTTTAACAAACTCTTAACAGATTTTTGACAACTTTCATCTCGAATGGAGTTAGATTTTCTGTGAAAGATGGAAGCAATGGAGGGATCACAATGATAGCAGCAGGAAAAGGAGTGAAAATAGCCACCACTCAGATTTTACTGAATCTTCTCAGAGGATATTTCTTCAGGAAAAACCGATATGAAAGCATTCTGAGTATCCCTTTCTGGAGAGCCTACTGGTCCACTATGCGGCCCTATCTTATTTTTATTACTGGATCCGCAGCTTTAGTCGGGATGGCATTTATTGAAGATCCAGATCCTCTCAAAGCGATGATCGCTTTTATTCCGCTGCTCTTTTCCTATGGATTGGGGCAGGCTCTCACGGATTGCTTTCAGATGGATACGGATGCGCATTCCTCGCCCTATCGGCCTCTGATCAAGGGACTCATTTCCCGAAACCAGGTCTTGGGGATCAGTCTTGCCGGACTGGCTCTTTCTGTTCTCATTTTGACTTACATCAATCCAGTCATTTTGATTTTCGGAGTCCTGTCAGTTATCGGTTTGCTCACTTACACGCCGTTTAAGAAAACATGGTGGGGAGGTCCGCTCTGGAATTCCTGGATAGTGGCTTTGCTGCCGATCATGGGGAAACTTGTCGAGAGAGATGTCTTTATCATGGACAGTGTCCGCTTTGAGAATCCACGGTCCTTAGCCTTCTTCTTTGTCATAGTGGCTGTTTTTTTCAGCTATGCCAATTTTGTGGTGATGGGGTATTTCAAGGATATCTCCGCAGACCGAAAGACAGGCTATAGAACCTTCCCAGTTGTTTTTGGCTGGAGGGCAGCGGCCTTCTACAGCGATGGGCTTGCTTTTTTAGCGGCTGTTTTCACTGGCTGCACACTCTATGCTATCGGAAAATTCAACTTTATCGGAGTCACCTTTTTTGTTCTTGGTCTGGGAGTCAGCCTGTATGCCCAGGTCAGGATACACAGAGTCAGGGAAGAAAATAGAGCATATGGGCCTGTAGTGAACGTGGTCAGAGTCTTTGTCCTGTACAGCTCGGCAGTCATCATGACTCTCAAGGCAGAGTGGATGTTTTTCTTAGTGCTGTTCTACCTCTTGTTTGAGCTTGCTTTAAAGAATAGGCCTGAAGAGACACAGGTGTAAGACCATGCTTATTCTGTTGAATAAATATTCGAACAACGGCAAAGGCCTCAAGAAATGGGAGAAATTCAGGCCTGAGCTGGAAGGCAAGCACATTCCTTCCGAGTATACTGTGATTTCTGATTTTAAAAATTTCAGTGCATGTCTTCGCCGGGAAGTGAAAAAGGGTGAACGGTTTTTGGTATCAGCTGGTGGAGACGGGACTATTCATTTTCTGTTGAATCAAGTCATGCAGATTAAAAGAAGTGTGCGCAGGGATGTTGTCTTGGGAGCTATCGGTTTGGGATCGAGCAATGATTTTCACAAACCCTACTCAACAGCCAAACATAAGAATGGACGAGTGTTAGCGAGGATGGATTATAAAAATGCCATTCCGCATAACGTTGGGCAGGCGGATTTCGAGGATGAAAACGGAAAATGGCAGAGAAAATATTTTGTCATCAATTCCAGTATCGGAATCATTGCGCAGGCCAACTATCTCTTCAATTCGAAGGAAAAAGTTGTCCGTTGGCTGAAATCCAGATGGGCGGAGGGAACCATCTGGTATTCTGCGTTGAAGACACTGTTCGTTTCTCCAAATGTCCCTGCAAAAATAAAAGTTGGAGGAGGATCTTATTCGACAGACGTTACAAGTCTGAGTGTTGTGATCAATCCTCACGTCAGCGGCAGTTTTTGTTATGATTTCAACCTTTCTCCTCAAAGCGATTCCCTGGGAGTCGCCCTCTGTGAGCGGATGGGAACACTCGCTCGATTAAGAACGATCTTCTCTCTGGCCCGCTCGAAATTTTCAGGCTTGCCAAAAACCAGAAGCTGGAGGACGAATACCATAGAGATTCTTCCCTCTTCCCCCACGCCACTGGAGCTGGATGGAGAGGTCTATGTGGCTCGCCGCATTAAAATCAAACTGCTCCAGGGTGTCTTGAAGGTCAGCCAATGATGAAAGATATTCTAGAAAATTTGATGATCGAGAAGATCACCAGGAATTTTCTTCAAGCTCCTCATAAACGCAACAAGATCCACGAAGCGGATGCCGAACTTGTGGATTTAGGGGACGAAAGGACAGAGTATTTAGCGATCACAACAGATGCTCTAGTCGAAGAAGTTGATAGCGGGCTGTATGATGATCCCTTTTTCATCGGATGGATGCTGGCTATGGTCAACTTTTCAGATTTGGCAGCAGTCGGTGCAGAGCCTCTGGGTTTGCTTTTATCATTGAGTTTTCCCTCCACTCAGGACGAATCGTTCACAGCCAAGTTGACAGAAGGAATCTCTGCTGCCTGCCAGAGACTGAATACTTTTGTCCTTGGAGGGGATACGAATGAGGGAAAAGAGCTCTTTCTCTCCGGATGTGCTTTGGGGCGTGTGCCAAAAGAATCCACAATGACGAGAAAGGGAGCTCAGCCAGGCGATAAAGTCTTTTTGACCGGGCCTGCGGGTTTAGGAAACATTTTTGCTTTTTTAAAGCTTACCGGGAAGAATAACCACATGAAAAAGTCTTTTTATCAACCTGTCGCTCGGATTGAAGAAGGAAAAGTCATCAAGGAGTTTGCCAGCTGCTGCATGGATACGAGCGATGGTGTCATCCATACAATGGATACACTCATGAGATTGAATCGCTGTGGTTTTGTATTATACAACGACTGGGACAGGATTGTGCATCCGATCGCATTGGACGTGTGCAGGACTCAAAATATTCCTCCCTGGCTGCTTCTGGCAGCTGTTCACGGAGAATTTGAGCTGCTTTTTTCTGTAGGCCCTGATGATGTCAAAAAATTGCATGATGAGGCTGCCCAAACGGGCTGGAATCCTGTTTTAATCGGGGAAGTAACTTCAGGAAGAGGTGTCCGCATCAAGGTGCCTGATCGCTTCATCCAGCTGGATACTGCACAGATCAGAAATCTTTCTCATACCGCAGGTTCTGAACCAGAGCGTTACATAAAAGAATTATTTGACATTGCAAGGACGGCTGGGATTTGGTAGTTTTAACACGTAAATTTTAATCGCGATCAGGAGAGATTCAATGCTTAAGGAAAGGGTCACGATTATCACGGGAGCAGCAGGAGGTATTGGTTCTGCTGTAGCCCACCTCTTTGCTCAGCATGGCGCCATTTTAGTCCTGACTGACATTCGGAACAAAGAGCTTCAAGAGTTGACTGAGACACTGAAGGAATCGGGAGCTGAAGTTCTGGCTGTAGAGCATGATATCAGGGAGCCCGAATCATGGAAATCTCTTGTGGAGAAAGTCAGGAAAAAGTACGGAAGAATCGACATTCTCATCAATAATGCAGGAGTCATCCAGCCAGGAGCGGCAGAGAAGATCTCTCTGGATGAGCTTCATCATCAGGTTTCGGTCAATTTTTTAGGCACGATGAACGGATGCCGGGCTGTCCTGCCGACCATGAAAATGCAGAGCTCTGGAAAGATTGTCAATGTTGCGTCCCTGGGTGGGATTGTTCCTATGCCAGGGGAAGCGGTCTACAGCGCCACAAAATATGCTATTCGAGGGTACTCTCTTTCTCTCTATGCTGAATTGCACAATTCTCCTGTAGGGATTGCTGTTGTCTGCTCGGATTCAGTGGATACTCCGCAGCTTGACTATGAACTCCAGTATGATGAAGCTGTGCTTTCCTTTATCGGAGACCCGTTGAAACCGGAGAAGGTTGCGAAGGGGATACGCAAAGCTGTGCTGACAAAAAAGCCAGAAGTGCTTGTTCCTTTCGGAATGGGAATTTTCTGCCGGATTGGAATGGCTTTTCCCAGATGTTATTTCTTTCTCCTGCCGTTACTCGAGAGGATTGGGAGCAGTACGATCAAGAAAAGACGGAAAAAGAAAAAAACAGAGAAATAAAGGGAACTCAACAGATAGACATAAAATTTTAAACCTGGGCGTGGAGCTATCCGATGAATAACTTGCTTCATAAAAGAATGAAAATTGCGGCTGTCCTGGAGTTGGTGCTCGCAGTCGGGATGATATCCTTCTGGATCGCTTTTTTTACTTCTGATCTGGTCCAGATAGACGATCCAAAGCTTCGAGAAGCTTATCTGGCCTTTGAATCTGCGTTTCCTGTTCCTGATGCCTATCTTGCAGTGGTTCTCATAATCGGCGGTATAGGATTATTGCGAAAAAAGTCATACGGCCGTTTATTCTCCTTAATCGGAGGAGCTTCCCTCGTTTTTCTTGGTCTCCTGGATATCTCGTTCAACACTCAACACGGTATCTATTCTCTTGGATTAGATGAAGCCGTTATGAATCTATCAATTAATCTTCTGTGCCTGGGCACGGGTGTTTTCCTTATCTTGACGATCTGGAAATCTAGAGTTTAAAAAATAGGAGACAGGTGTTTGTGCTCAGTGATGAGGTCACTCTTTTTAGTAAAGATATTGAAAGTAAAAGGCGTCATTGCGAGCGAAGCGTGGCAATCTCATAAGAAAGATGCATTTTTTTCTAAGAGATTGCCAAGCCTGTTCCGAGCAGAGCGAAGGAATCCCTTCCCCCCTCGCAATGACACGAAGTTGAGATTGCTTCACTCCGATCGCAATGACAGCAGAAAAGTGTTACTGATTTACTGGCGAATACAACAGGCCTTTTTTTCTTTCTCTTCTCCTGTATTTTCCCCTTCTTAACAGACTTTTAACAAACTCTT
>DAOVAM010000018.1 GCA_030671065.1 Candidatus Aminicenantota bacterium | reverse complement strand
ATAATTGCTGAGCGTGTAGAGCTGTATCCATTTAGGAAGAAAAAGGGAATCTGTCTTCTTGTTCCTTTGATCAATGTCCTCCTTTTCTTTTAATCAGATAGAGCAGTCTCTTGTGGAAATCTTTATCAAACTCTTTTGACTATTTTTTTTCATTGTTCTAATCTATGCAGTACAAAAACTCAAGAAGCTTGACTAAGGGATTATTCATCAGGGAAATTCGCATTTGAAGAGAATTTTTGAGTGGATTGCAGATCGAAGTTCATCCTTTTTTTAATGCCCAAAGAGGCTGATCATGGATAAAAAAAGATTGTTCGATGATTTGATCAAAGGCTTTATATTGAAGCATGAAAAATCAGAAGCCATCTTTAAAAAAGCCTCCCACTCTTTAATCACCGGAGGAAGCCATAATCTTCGATTGTTCTCTCCCTTTCCTTTTTACGATGTTCAGAGCAGCGGTTCGAGAGTCTGGGATGCGGATGGGAACATTTATGTCGATTTCTGGCAGGGCCATATGGCCAATGTCATGGGACATAATCCCAGGATCATTATCAAAGCCCTCCAGGATAATTTCCATAAAAGCCAGGGATTAACCACCGGATTTCCAGGACATCACCAGAGGGAACTGGCAGAACTTATTCTCAATCAAATCGGAGCGAATAAGATCCGTTTCACTACGAGCGGGACTCTGGCCACGATGTATGCGGTCATGTTGGCCAAGGCCTTCACAAAAAGAGAATTGGTGATGAAAGTGGGTGGGGGATGGCATGGAGCCCAGCCCTATGCCTTGAGAGGGATTACAGTCTATGACCGAGGCATGACTCGTATGGAATCTGCAGGGCTTCCTTCAGGGACGGATAAAATGATCGTTATGTCTCAGTTCAACGATATCCAGGACCTTGAGAATAAATTTAAAAAGCATGGTGAGAGAACCGCCTGTTTCATCCTCGAGCCCTTCATCGGATCAGGAGGATTTATATTTTCTCATAGAGATTATCTCCAGAAAGCCAGGGAGTTATCCCGGCAGTATGGATCTTTACTCATATTCGACGAGGTTATATCGGGTTTTCGCTTTCATGCGGGAGGAGTACAGAGTTTGTACGGCATCCAGCCGGATCTAACTGTTCTCGGGAAGGCCATCGGTGGGGGCATGCCCGTCAGCGCTGTGGCTGGAAGAGATGATGTGATGGCGTTGTGTGGTCCCGACGCTAAACCTGAGGAGAAAGTGAAGTTTGATGGTGGGACGTTTTCGGCTCATCCGGCTGCAATGCTGGCCGGACTGACTTACCTGAGATATTTGATAGAGCATGAATCAGAGATTTACCCGAAAATAGGACAGTTCGGAGAAAAAGTCCGGAAAGGGATTGAAGAGATATTTTCTACTCATGGTTTCAACGTTAGATGTACAGGTTATGGCGATTCGATTGCTGAGCATAGTTCCCTTGTTGGTGTTCAATTTCTCAATGAAAAGATTGATCGGATTGCCTTTCCCGAGCAAGTGTGGAATCCCGAAGTTTGTGATTTTGAGCTAAGGGAAAAGATTTTTAAATTATCCATGCTTGAGGAGGGATTCAACGTCTTTCATGGGTATGGAGCAATTTCCACGGCCCACAGCGAAAGCGAGATCCAGGAATCTCTGGATGCTGTGGAAAGGATTGCCAAGAAGTGGTGTGAATATAAATAATCCTTTTTTTATGAGGAGTCATACGTGCAAAAATACAAGGTTATTATCTTCGGATGCGGTGTGATGGGCCGGAAAACGGCTCAAGCTCTGCTCGATAAGACAAGTTTTGAGATCGTGGGCGCTGTGGATATAGATCCAGAGCTTTTCGGAAAGGATTTGGGAGAGATTCTTGATTCTCCAAAATCATTGGGAATTTTGATAGAAAAAAATCCTGATGATCTTCTCTCAAGTGTCGAAGCCGATGCTGTTGTGCTCACCACAACTTCTCATCTTGAAAGCGTGGCACCCCAGATCATTCAATGCATGGAGGCAGGTTTGAACGTTGTTTCCACCTGCGAAGAACTTTCTTTTCCCTGGAAGCGTCACCCCGAACTTATTCAAAATCTCGATAATCTGGCTAAGGACCATGGAGTGACAGTGGTCGGGACAGGTATCAATCCCGGTTTTTTAATGGATATGCTTCCGCTAGTCCTCACCGCTCCATGTCTTAACGTTAAATCAGTGAAAGTCACTCGGATGATGAATTCAGCTAAAAGGCGAGTTCCATTCCAGGCCAAGGTTGGCACCGGCATGACCCAGGATGAATTCAGAGAAAAGATTGAGAACAAGATTATCACAGGACATGTGGGACTTCTTGAATCCATCAACATGATAGCCGCTGGACTTGGATGGGAGCTGGATGATGCGGTGGAGCTTCCTCCGGAGCCAGTGATAGGCGAGAAAGAGATAAAAACTGCTCTGGGAGAGGTCAGGCCTGGGGATGTGATCGGATTAACGAGTGTCGCTTTTGGCAAAAAAGACGGTGAAGAGGTTATCGCACTCAAGTTTTGCGCCAATGCAGCTGTAGAGGAAGAGTATGATGAAATTATCATCGAAGGAGAACCTGACCTTCATCAGAAGATTATGGGTGGAGTTCATGGAGATATCGGGACTGTTGCCGTCACAATCAACACCATTCCCCGGACAATTGAAGCTCCTCCAGGAGTGATCGTCATGAAGGATTTACCTCCTCCCAACGCTGTTCTTTAATAGGAACAGGCTACTTTTTCTTCCAGAAAAAGGCCAGTTCCTTTTTTCAATTTTTCAATAAATTGTGCTATATTGAGGCTGTGGATATCTCGGCTGTAATCATTACTTATAATGAAGAGAAAAGGTTGGAGCCTGCGCTGAAAAGTTTGAAGGGCTTAGTCTCTGAAATTGTAGTGGTTGACAGTTTCAGCAGCGATGATACGGTCAAACTCGCCAAAAAATACAGCGGTAAGGTCTTTAAGCGAAAATGGACTGATTTTGCGGACCAGAAAAATTATGCGAATAGCCGAACCTCCTTCCCCTGGATACTTTCCTTGGACGCTGATGAGAGGATTTCCCCGGAGCTTCGGGAAGAGATCCTGGAGTTTAAAAGCGATGAACCGGATTGCTCGGGATTTTCAATGCCCAGACAGGTTTTTTACCTTAGAAAATGGATCCGTCATTCAGGATGGTATCCTGACCGAAAAATCCGTCTGTTCCAAAAGGATAAGGCTCGATGGGAAGGAGAATATGTTCATGAGAGTCTGGTGATCGAGGGAAAAATCCAAAAGTTGAAGGGATCGATTCACCACTTTACTTACCGGAATATTTCGGAGCATTTGGACAGGATCAACACATTTTCGGATCTCGGCGCCCAGAAGCTCTATGCCAAAGGGAAAAAGTGCAGACTGTATCATTTGATCCTCCTGCCCTTTTCCAGGTTTATGAAATCGTTTTTTTGGCGGGCAGGCATTCTGGATGGATTCGCAGGGTTTGTTATTTCATTGCTTCACGGTTATGCGATCTTCCTTCGGTACGCGAAGCTGAGGGAGATATGGAAAAAAGGAGAGAGAATTGAGCCTTTTCCATATTGATTCTGGAAAGGAATGGCGAGGCGGGCAGAGGCAGTCTTTTTTCCTCTCTAAAGCGCTAAAACGGAGAGGTCTTCCTTTTGTTTTTGTCGTCCAGCCAGAGAGCCCGCTCCATAAAAAGGCCTTGGAAGAAGATCTCCCCATCCTTCCCATTCATATCAAGAACGAATTCGACCTGGGTGCGGTCTTTCGATTGGCCAGAGCCATGAAGCGGCAGAAATGTGTCCTGGCCCATTTCCATGATGCCCATTCTGTCTCTATCGGATCCATGGCTGCGTCTTTAGCCAAAGTCCCCATGCGTGTTATTTCCAGAAGAGTCGACTTCCCTCTCAAAAGAAATTATTTTTCCAAGCGGAAGTATAAAAAGAATGTGGATGCCATAATCGCCATTTCTAAAGGGGTGAAGGACGTCCTTGTGGAGGGAGGAATCAATCCCAAGCGCATCAAGGTCATTCCATCAGGAGTTGATTTCACTCCTTACCAGGAGGCGGTTTCCAGCGATTATCTTCGCCGCGAGCTGTCTTTTGCTCCTGATGATTTTCTGGTTGGGATCGTGGCACATCTTGCCGACCATAAAGGACACCGGTATTTGATCCAAGCCACAAAAGCTCTTAAGGAGCATTCTTCCAAGATTAAAGTCATCATTGTCGGCGGTGGTCCTCTGTACATGGAGCTGAACAAACAGGCCGAAGAGTCTGATGTCAAGGATATTGTCTTTTTTTTGGGCTTCCGGGAGGATGTGCCTCAAATTCTCTCTTCTCTGGATTTGTTTGTCCTCTCTTCTTATTTAGAAGGCATGGGAAGCAGCATCCTTGATGCTATGGCCTGTCGTCTTCCTGTAGTCGCAACAAAGGTTGGAGGAATTCCTGAGGTCGTGATCCATGGGAAGACCGGGCTTTTAGTTTCTCCTCGGAATCCTTCGGCCTTGGCCAAGGCTATCCTGAAACTGTATGACAATAGGGAACTGGCGGCTCGCTTCGGACAAACAGGGTATGAAGTTGTTCATGAGAAATTTTCGGCCGAGTCCATGGCAGAAAAAATCATTCTCCTGTATGAAAATCTAGGTTTGAGGAAGTGGATCAAGCTCCACGAACAGGTCTGATTCCTTTGGCCTGAAAAGAGGAACATGAGCGGGAAAATTGAAAGAGTGGAACTCCTGCTGCTCAGGCTCCCTTACGTTCACTTTTTTGAGACAAGTCTTGGCCGGGAAGAAGAGCGAGAGTTTATTCTTGTTAAAGTCTACAGCGGTGGAATTTCCGGCTATGGGGAAATCGTGGCGGGACAGAGCCCGCATTACAGCTACGAGACCACTTCCACTGCTTGGCATGTGCTAAAGGATTTTTTTGCTCCGTTGGTTTTAGATGGATCCATTTCCAGCCCTCTCGTCTTTCATGAAAAGGCAAAGGAATACCGTGGTCATCTCATGGCCAAAGCAGGCTTAGAACTTGCTCTCTGGGATATCAAGGGAAAAAGGGAAGGGGTGCCTCTCTGGAAACTGTATGGAGGAGTGAAGAGAGAGATTCCCTCTGGTGTGAGCATTGGCATACAGGATAGTGTCTCTGAGCTTCTAGACAGAGTCCAGTCATTTATCGAGGAAGGATATCAGAGAGTCAAGATCAAAATAAAGCCCGAGTGGGATGTTGGAGTTGTCGAGGAAATACGGAAGACATTCCCGAATGTGTCCCTCCAGGCGGATGCCAACGGAGCCTACAGCCTTGAAGATAAAGATGTTCTCAAAGGACTTGATGAGTTCAACCTCCTCATGCTCGAACAGCCGTTCCCGCCGTATGATCTATGGGATCATGGACATCTCCAAAAAGAGATGAAAACGCCTCTCTGTCTGGATGAGAGCATTCTTTCAGTAGACACTGCCCGAAAAGCGCATGAGATGGAAAGCTGCAGGATCATTAACATCAAGGTCGGTAGAGTCGGGGGCATCGTTGAATCCAAGAAGATCCACGATTTCTGTCAGGAGAAACATATTCCAGTCTGGTGCGGCGGGATGCTGGAATCAGGGATCGGACGTGCGCATAACATTCATCTGGCCACTCTCCCCAACTTCAAGCTTCCGAATGATCTTTCGGCAAGCAAGAGATATTATGAGAAAGATCTGATCGACCCGCCTGTGGAAGTGAGCAGGAAAGGGACCATTCAAGTTCCTGAGTTGCCGGGAATCGGTGTTTCTATCCTGGAGCACAGGATCGAAAGGGCTACCTTGAATCGTGAGGTGCTCAAAGCCCGGTATCTACTAAGGTCTGACCCCATTAATTGACTTGAGGGGGAAGCGGTGATATAAATCAAGTGTTCCGTCCTTAAAGAAGGCCCATGACTGCTCAATCCTATAAGAATGCTGGCGTGGATATTGACAAAGCGGATGCGTTCGTCAAGAGGATAAAATCCCTTCTCAAGAAAACCGAGCGACCCGAGGTCATCGGAGATATTGGCGGTTTCAGCGGTCTGTTTATGCCGCGTCTCTCTGCGATAAATAATCCTGTTCTTGTCTCAGCGACAGATGGTGTGGGCACTAAGCTCATGCTTGCCGAGATGCTGAATAAATATGATACGGTCGGGATCGATCTTGTTGCCATGTGTGTGGATGATGTTGTCGTCGTCGGAGCCGAACCTCTTTTTTTCCTCGATTATATAGCCTGCGGAAAGCTGAACGATAATAAACTCTATGAGCTGATGAAAGGAGTCACAAAAGGCTGCCAGGATGCAGGGTGTGCACTCATTGGCGGAGAAACAGCCGAGCTTCCTGGAATGTTTGAGAAGGATACGTTCGATTTAGCCGGTTTCTGTGTGGGAGTTGTGAGCCGTGAGAGGATCATCGACGGCCGATTCTGCCGCAGGGGAGATAAAGTTCTCGGCTTGGCTTCGAGCGGGCTCCACAGCAATGGTTTTTCTCTAGTGCGCAAGGTTTTCTCGCCAAAGGAATTGAAGGGAAAGCTTGGTCTGGAATTACTGAGGCCCACACGTATTTATGCAAAGTCGATTCTTAAAATATTGGGAAAAGTTTGTATCAATGCCATGTCTCACATCACAGGAGGCGGTTTTTACGAGAATATTCCGAGAGTATTACCTCAAGGATTAAGAGTGGAAATCAAAAAGGATTCCTGGCCGGTTCCCTCCATTTTCCGGAAGATTCAAGAAAGAGGACAGATGAGCGAAACAGAGATGTTCAGGACTTTTAACATGGGAGTCGGAATGGTCTTGATCATGGAACCAAAGAATGCCCAAAGAGCACTCAAGCTGTTCGAGAAAGCGGGGGAAAAGGCCTGGATAATCGGAGAAGTGAGTGAGGGAGCCTGTGAAGTTGTCCTGCAGGATGAGGTGCATTGATTTCCCAACTTCTTGTGCCTGTCATCCATGCACATGAAAAATTCCCGTGTTTGAGGAGGAAAGAGTAGATGAATAATAAGTCGACGCCTGACCTTTATAAAGAACAGAGAGTCGGAGTCTTTGTAGACGTCCAGAATATGTATTATTCTGCTAGGAATATCCACAAAGCCAAGGTTAATTTCAACACACTCCTTAAGGAAGCAGTCAGAGGAAGGCAGCTGATCAGGGCAATCGCTTATGTCATCAAAGCGGATGTTAAAGATGAAGTCAATTTTTTTGACGCTTTGAAGAACTTTGGCTATGAAGTCAAGGCGAAAGACCTTCAGGTGTTTTTCGGAGGAGCCAAGAAAGGAGATTGGGACATCGGGATTGCAATGGACACCATTGAGCTCGCGCCTAAGCTGGATGCGATTGTGCTTGTCAGCGGAGACGGTGACTTTGTCCCTTTAGTTAAACATCTTAAACATGCCTTGGGGTGCTACGTGGAGATCATGGCCTTCAGTAAGACTAGTTCACAAAAGTTGGTTGATGAAACGGATAATTTCATCGATATAGAACAAAACGTTCAGTTGTTTTTGATCCGAGCAGAAGGTAAGAAAACTCAGAGAACAAAAAGTAAAAAGAGATCCCCTAAACCACTGGTTTGAAGACGATTGATAACCTGGCTTCAATAATTTATAATAGTTATTCAATATACAATTTTTTTAGGAGCTCTTAATTGAAAAAACAGATTCTCTTGATCGGACTTCTGACTTTAGGCGTGACGCTCTTCGCCCAGGAAATCACTCATGATTCGCTTGTTGTGAACATTGAAGTTCCTGTAAGAGTGTACGATGGCAGAGTGTTCATTGACAATTTAACACTAAATGATTTTGAAGTTTTTGAGGATGGAGTGGCCCAGAAAATTGAAGCTGTCTATTTAATAAAACAAAGAAACATTGAGAGGAAGGAAGAGAATACAAGATTTGCACCTAAAACCGTACGGAATTTCTATCTCTTTTTTGAAGTCAACGAATACACGGCCAGGATGGGAGAGGCTGTGGATTATTTTATCCATAATGTTCTTTTTTCCGGAGATTATCTCACGATCGTGACGCCTATGAAGTCATACAGAATGAAACAGGAACTTTTTGAAGTTATGCCGAGAAAAGAGATTGCAACTCGGCTTAAGGGAATTTTAAGAAAAGACGCTTTGCAGGGAAGTGCTGAATACAGGAATGCCATCAATGATGTCACCGGTCTCGCTAAATCGTTATCCTCAGAACCAACCAGTGCGGACGTATCAGGTACAGATGGATATAGGGGCTTGGCACTCGATGAGAGTCTCTCACTATACAGAGTCCTTTTGGATAAACTGGACAATTTAAGGTTTGTCGACCAAAAGAAACTTCTGGATTTTGCAGAGTTTTTAAAAGACAAAGAAGGACAGAAATATGTATTTCTCTTCTATCAAAGAGAATATATACCGCAGCTTGAACCAAAAGTCATAGAACAACTCGCGAGCGCGAACCAGGAGAGGCAGGACATTGCTTTTTCTCTGTCAGAGCTTTTCGATACTCGAAAAAGAGAGAATTTTGTGGATGTCGACAAAGTCAAGAAGGCCTATGCGGATTCTTCCGTTTCGATTCATTTTTTATTCTTCACAGAACCACCGAAATATATCCCTGGAGTGCGCATGGAAGAGCATTCTGAGGATATTTTTAGTGCATTTGATGAGATCGCTCAAGCCACAGGAGGGATCTCGCAGAGCTCGTCAAATCCAGTATCTTTGTTTGAGAATGCTGTTGAGGCGTCTGAAAATTACTACCTGCTTTATTATTCACCGTTGAATTACAAGAAAGATGGAAAGTTTAAGGAAATAAAGATCAGAGTCAAAGAGAAAAAATTTAGAATAAGCCACCGTGTTGGCTATTTTGCCAATTGAATAAAGATTCAGATTAAAGAATGGGGGGGAGTGTTTTATAAAATACGATCCTAAAGGATGTGTTTCTCCTCGTTATCTAATCTGAAATTTTTTGCTCTCTCGACAGCTTTTCGGATATCAATAAAACCGTAGCCAGAAGCAGGATTAGGTCTATCATAGCCTAAAACAGTGTTGGATGAGGTTCTCCTCAACATTCTGCGGACAGTTTCGACCAACCGCCCGGATTTTTCTTTGAGCTTGAAAAGAACCTGGTCATCCATAGCAGAGAGCATGAGCGAGGCTGTTCCTGCAACGAAGGGAACAGCAAAAGAATTGCCATAGATGTGTTGAGGCCTTTTCCTCGTATCGAGATAGGAAGGCATTTCCCCATAAATTCCAGAAGCTGGAGCGACCACATCCAAATAGACTGCTTCTGGTGAAAATTTGGAGATTCGAAGTTTTCCGTTGTTCTTCTCGACGCCGCCAACAGCGATTGTCCAGGGATAGGCTGCCGGTAAATACAGAGTTTTGTCGCCCTCGTTTTTAGATACATTGGCTATGGGTGAAATCACCACAACATTTTTCTCCCAGCAGTATTTGGCTGCTTCCCGAATTGCTTTTGTGTCGATTTGAAAAGTGGCGCTGAGATTGATGATGTCTGCTCCGTTCTCAACTGCCCAGATCATCCCTGCAGCGAAGAGATATGTACTCCATCGGCTCGGCGGAACTGTGCGCATGGTCTCACTGTCATAGACTTTGACAATAGCCAATTCGATTTCGGGTGCAACCTGAAAAACAACCGATGCGATTGATGTCCCGTGGCCGCTCCAGTCGAAGGGAAATTTTCCTTTATCAAAGATTGGTTTGGAACCGTCAAGGAAATTTTTCCATTTGACGATTTTTGACCGAATCTCTCTCAGGGTCGGGTCAACGCCCGTATCTATGATGGCTAGTTTGATACCTTTCCCTTTTGAGAGTGAATGCACCTCTTTGATTTTTAATTGCTCTATCGGCCATTGCGTTCTCACCTGTTTACCGATAGGTCTTCTGTATTCACGGTAGATGGGGAACATTTTTCTTGAGAAATATCCAGTGGAATGCAGGACCGATTCTAAGGGTGGAGATTTTCTATTCGGGGGAAATTCTGTTATGGATTGAATGAATTCTTCAGCCATGTTTCTTGAAAAATTCAGGAGATGTGATTGAAAGTTCACTCCTTTTTTCTGTTTCGGTTTCTTATGAAAGTAATAAAAATTCATAAGATGCTCGTAGAGACCGGGGATCTTTTTTTGGGCTTTTAAAAGCATTTCTCTTTCTTTGTCGACGAGCTGCATGTTTTGAGCCTCCCGCCTTAGAATTTCGTAAAAAAGATTTTTCCCTTTGATATATTGAGTATCGAACTGCTCGCGGTGAATCTGGATGTGTTGCTGCAAGCTAAGGACTGGTGAGAAAAAGAAGAAGAGGACAATGGCCAGGCTCCAGGGTAAAATAAATTTTTTTGCAGCCTGGAGCAAATTGCCAGTGTGAAAATGGAACCGATAAATAGAATGAACAGGTTTGGATCTTGTGGCTGATGAGTAAAAACGTTTGAAGCCATCTTTCGCCATGCTCCCGTGTTCTACTCATAAAAGAGCAACTTCTGTGCCAATTAGATAGAAAAAAATTATTTCCTGATTTCTAGTCAGGGAATTCCACTGAATCCCAGGAAAATTCTGTGCGATGTTTTTTGTCTTCCAGTAAAAAATATTTACATTCATGTATTCAATTCATTTAAAAAATCCGTTAGGACTAATCGAGGCCAATAAAATTGGACTGCGGAGTTTATCATCCTTGATCTGGAAGGAAATATACTGAACAGAGTTCTTTTGCCTCTCTTTATGGAGGGAAGCTTGATTGACAGGTATCCTTATACTTTTTCTAAGGATTCCTATTATTATTTAAAGGATAATCCTGAGAGTCAGGTTTGGGAACTCCATAGGATTCAATTGTCTGAGAAAAAGGGGCTGCTTCCCGTCCAGGATTAAACTTGTCAGTCGAAAATTAAAACTTCAGTTTCCCGGTGAGAGTTTTTAAAAACTCTAGTAATCTATTCTTTATCTTCTCGTTATCAGAACCTGCGACGTCTCGGAGGAGGATTGAATTTTGCCACATCTACAGCCCACATGCCGCGGCCGTGCGTGGCGATAACAAGGATGCTGTCACGGGGATGAACGATCAGGTCAGCCACAAATGTGGACGGCAGATTCCCGCCCAGCACTTCCCAGGTTTTGCCGCCGTCTGTCGTAACATAGACTCCAACATCTGTGCCGACGTAGAGAACATTCCTGTTTGTGGGGTGCTCCCTTATGACGTTAACCGGACCCAGGGGAATGTTACCGGAGATATCCACCCAGTTTTCGCCGAAGTCGGTCGATTTCCAGACATACGCCGCAAAGTCATCGTCCCGTTTTCCGTTCTGCGTCATGAAGACCGTTCCCATATTAAAAGCTGAAGCGACGATTCGGGAAACCCATTTCTTGTAAGGCAGATCCTTCATGATTTCTTTCCAGGTCTTTCCGCCGTTTTTGGTGATGTGCACTTTGCCGTCGTCCGTTCCCACGTAGATCAGACCGAACTTGAACGGGGATTCAGATATAGAGAAAAGTGTTTGGTAGGGGATATCTCCCATCTCAGACTTGATGTTGTAAGTCAGGTCAGGACTGATTTTCTCAAAGGTATCACCCTGGTCTCGAGAACGGAAGAGATACTGCATTCCGTGATAGATGATGTTGGGATTGTGTGGCGAAAGGATGAAAGGAGCTACCCACTGCCCGCGCAGCCTGGGTTCGCCCGGATACTGACGGGGAAGGATGGATTTCCTCTGCCATTGCCCGTCCTTTCCAAGGATTGACTTGCTAAGAGTTCCGTAGAAACCAGCAGAATAAACGATTCTCGGATCTGTCGGGTCGATGGCATGGCTGCTTCCTTCACCGCCAGGTGCTCCCTCAAAATCAACTGTCGGGATATTATCGCGGCCTCTGCTGAGGTCGACAACGCCTCTGAAACTGCCGTGGTCCTGCATCGAGCCGTAGACGCGGAAGGGTGTGTCCATATCGTGGGCGATATTGAAGAACTGACACAACGGAAGATTATTCCTGAACTGTCTCCAGGTTTCGCCTTTGTCATAAGAGATCACGATGCCGCCATCATTGACATTGATCAAGTAATCTGAGTTATCTGGGTCGATCCACAGGCCGTGGTGGTCGCCGTGCATGCCTCGCAGCCTTCGGAACGTTTTTCCTCCGTCGTTGGAGACATTCAATGCCAGGCCCATGGTGTAAATGGTGTTTTCGTCATTGGGATCGACACGCATTTGTCCGAATACCCAACCGTACGTGGCCGAATGGCGCTCCATGTATGGCTTCGTTTCTGGCGTCAATCCGCTGACCTGTTTCCAGTTCGCTCCTCTATCGTCCGAACGGTAGACTGTCGCTCCTTTTATAAAGCCGCTCGACGGGACTCCGTACGAATCGGCTCTGTCTTCATCGGTGATCTGGCGAGCGATCTCATAACTATCGACAAAAGCATAAACAACGTTGGGCTTGGACAGACAGAGATCGATACCGATCCTCCCTCTGTACTTTGCCTCAGGAAGCCCGTTGTTGATGGGTTTCCAGGTTTTTCCGCCGTCAGTGGTTTTGTGGATCCCGCTTCCTGTGTAACCGGGCTTATTCCTGGGATCATTCCATCTGTCCCGGATTCTCTGCCATGTAGCCGCATACAGAGTCTCACTGTCAGAGGGGTCCATGATGAGGTCAATGGTTCCGGTCTGCTCATTGATATAATGGACTTTTTCCCAGGTTTTTCCGCCATCAGTGGTTTTGTAAACGCCGCGCTCTGCGTTGTGGGTCCATTCATGTCCTGATGCTGCCACATAGACAATATCCGGATTCTCGGGATGAATGACGATTCGAGCTATCGTATTGGTCCCGGTCAATCCCATATGCTTCCAGGTCTTGCCGGCATCCGTGGATTTGTAAATTCCGCTTCCAGCCATAGAACTCCGGAAGATATTCGCTTCGCCGGAACCGATCCACACGATATCGCTGTTGGATGGGGCAATGGTGACGTCCCCGATCGAAGTTGAGGCAGCCTGGTCAAAGACCGGATCCCAGGTAGTGCCTTCATTGACTGTTTTCCACACACCGCCGGATGCCGCAGCCACGTAAATCGTGAAATTTTCGCCTTTCGGTGTGACTACTGCGATATCCGTGCATCTTCCGCTCACATTCTGGGGACCGATGTGCTGCCACTTCATGTCGTTATGAGATGAGCTCTTCGTCATCTCCACATGCTGGTCAAACCATTTCATCCTGAGTGCGGGATCAGTGGACTGAATCCTTTTCGGCGTTTTGACTTTCTTTGCCTGCAGCGGCATGAACAGCAAAACCATCGCCACAAGGCATGTCAGCACGAATAGAGTCCTTTTCCTAAAAATTCGACTCGATAGAATCATACTAAGCCTCCTTTGTATTAATTTAAATTTTATAAATTATTGGCTTAAATCCCATGATTCAGCTAAGAGTGAAAATGGTATACGAGGATTTTAATGAGAGTTTATAATTATTTCAATAGATTAATTATTTTTTTTCCGCGTTGATTGAGTTCTTTCACTGATTGGCGCGCAGGATCACGTGCCCATTCTATATTTTGACTCTCATTTTTGCCTGTGTTATAGATATGTTTTTTCCAGCAACAACCTCTATATGGCCACCCTCCTTATCCCCATCATTGCCATTATTCCCGCACTCATCTTGAATTTCTCTTTTTTTCTTCTGGTCTTGTTGATCGGGCTTGTGGGTTTGGTAATATTCAGGATTTTTGTGATTTTTCCCAAAATAGGCTGCCTTCACTGCAGGGCAAAGTTCAAATGTCCGCAGGCCGATGCCATGGGTGTTCGCGACTTATAACGTAATGGGGACGTTCCCCAAGGTACCACCTCTTGCTCTCCAAATTTATAAGACTTCGGAGTTATATAATGATTATTACTATATCGTTAAGAAGAGGTGTCACCGTGGGGAATGTCCCCCTTGATTAGATGCCAGATTTTCATTTGACAACCGGAGCGATAATACATATATTTAAGCTAAATATCATATAGATTGATGTGAGGTCGATTTAGGAGGTACAAATGAGAAAAGGACTTGCACTCTCTCTTCTTTTTCTTGTTTTCGCTTCCTCTGCAGCAGGACAGAATTGGTTTAAAGGAACCTTAGATGATGCCTTCATACAGGCGAAGAACGAAGGTAAAATGGTTCTTATCGACTTCTTCTCTCCTACGTGAGGAAGCTGTTTATTGCTGGTTCAGCAATTCTACGAAAACAAGAAATTCCACGATTTTTTACATTCCAATTTCATTCTTTACAAAGCAACCAGAGGAGTTGGTGAAGGTGATGCTGTCTATGAAAGATTTAGCATCCGCGCCACTCCGACTGTGATGGTCTTGGGCAGCGACGAGTCAGAGATAGACTGGCACGTCGGTTATGGACCCCCTCCTGAAAAATTCCTTGAAAGACTCGATAAATCAGTAAAGGGCATTGACACTTTCAAGGTTCTCTCTGAAAAATACGCTAAAGAGCCCAAGAATGTCGAAGCGGTCTTTAAGCTTGCCCGAAAATACGATCGAAAGTACGACCAGGAAAAAGCTTTGGAGCTGTATAAAAAAGTTCTTGCCATCGATCCTACGGGAAAGAAGGGCACAACAGATTATGGAGAAGAAAAGGTCACTTACACCGAATACGCAGAGTATTCCATCGGAGCGACAGCTTTATCTGGCAGAAGCCCGGATCTTGAGCCGATGAAAACATTCATCAAGAAATACCCGGAAAGCAATCTTCTCAAAACAGCCTACAGTCGATTGGGTTCCTACTATCGCTTTAGAGGAGAAAAGGAGGAAGCGACTGAATTCTTTGAAAAATACACATCCAAATACCCAGATGATCCGAATGTTCTCAATTCCTATATTTCAAGGATTCTCCGGGATAAAGACAACCTGGACAAAGGGATTGAGCTGGCAGAGAAGATCAATGAGATCATGAAATACAATCCAGATCCCGTCTTTATAAAGAATCTCGCTGAATTGTATTCCTTGAAAGGAGAAAAGGAGAAGGCGGAAGAAGTGTACGGAAAAGACTTCATGGAGAGGAAAGTCTCTGATTTAGCGTATAATCTCAGGGACTATGCCGAGTTCTGGGTGAAACAGAAGTCGAACACGGAAAGTGCTGAAGCCATGATGGAATTGGTAGCAGAATTGAAGTCTGACAGTCTGTCTTTTGTTCGTTTTGTTGCGGATATGTACATCAAATTGGATAAGCTTGAGAAGGCTCTGGAAATTTTCGGGCCTGAGTACATAAAGGATTACACGGACAACTCCAATACCCTTTACAGCTATGCCCGCTTCTGGGGTAGTTTAGGGAAAAACCTGGAAAGTGCCCTCAAAGCTGCAAAGAAATCAGTCGAACTTGCCGAGACTCCGTACAAGTGGGACACGCTGAGTCTTGTCAATTTGAAGCTGAAAAAATATGATGCTGCGCTGAAAGCTGCAGAGAAAGCAGTGGAGACTGGAGGACAGCAGGCTGCTCGTTATAAGAAAAGGATTGAGGAGATAAAGAAAGCTAAAGCTGAAGAGAGAAAATAGGTTATTCGAATTTAATCAATAGGGGTCGCGGCTTAACATTTAACATACGGTCCTCATTTCTCCAGGAAACACGCCAAATGTTAAATGTTAAGACGCGACCCCTTTCTTTTAATTCACTTTGCCTTAACAACTGGTTTTTCTTTGGTTGACTGTGTTATTTCGCTGTGATACAAGTGATAGAAAGTATTCGTTTGAGAAAATCAGATAGAAAGGAAGGGAAGTGAGGTCCATGTAGAGACTCAGTCTCTTGGAACTCATATTTCGTTTTATTTATAATCCAGATAAAGGGATTAATATTTATGACGACCGCGAAGCTCGTTTGCCCCGTTTATACATTTGACTACAAACTGCTTCTTCCCGGAGGCCAAGAGTTAACACGAGAGGTTCTGGATGAATTGGTCGCCACCAATAAGGGCACATCTTATCAAGCTCATCCCGTTTTGGAATATGGCACGATTTATCAGGATCTAACCCGTTTTCTCCAAAATCCCCCGTACAATATCAGCTTCGAGAAATCGAGTAGAGACGATGCATTGGCCCTGATGAATAAGATCAATTTCATTCAACCCATTCTGAAGTTTTTTGATTATTTTAAAGAAAAAGATTTTTATACATACAGGCATTCTCTGGTTGTGTTCGCCATGTCCATAATCATGGCTCAAGATCTGCTGGAAGAATCCGAGGATTGGATTGCTGATGTCATGGCCGGGACAATACATGATTTCGGTAAGGTAGGTGTTCCGCTGAAAATCTTGAAAAAGCCAGACCCACTCACAAAAGTTGATAAGATCATCCTGGAACACCATTCATTAGCGGGATTTGTGCTTCTCAGTTACTTCCATCAAGATTACCAGAATTTTGCGGCGTGGGTATCCAAAGAGCACCATGAACGAAGAGATGGTTCTGGATACCCTCTGGGTATCCCCTTGAGAGACAATATGGTAGAGATCATTGCCGTGTGCGACATTTATGATGCCCTCCTTTCGCCAAGGCCTCATCGGCCCACTCCCTATGACAACAGAACAGCCCTGGAAGAGATCACCGAAATGGCCAAGAAGGGCAAAATAGGTTGGGATGTTGTGAAGGCATTAGTGTCTTATAACCGAAAAGATAGACCCTCTATTCAAGAAGTCAACGTATCCACCGAGAAAAGGGGCGCACCCTTAAAAGAGGACTTGGGTAGAGTCGTAGTTGAGAAACAAATCGAATGTCCGAATTGTCACGGATCCTGCAAAGAGAAAAAGTCCTATAAAGAGAGTACAGAATATGTTAAATATGAATGTCGAAGTTGTGGGAATGAATTCGATGAAGATGATTTGTTAAACATGGAAATGGACTTGCATTAGAACACTCAAAAAAATTGAGGATGGCACAAAGACTGAATCTTTTTGAAACACAATTTCATCCCCATTCAACCGGGACGTAAAGGACTAAAATTCATGAAGACCGCAAAGCTTGTTTGCCCAGTCCACACAGTAGACTTCAAACTGCTTCTTCCTGGAGGTAAGGAGTTAACACCTGAAGTTCTAGACGAATTGATCGCGACGAATAAAAACGCATCCTATCCGACACTTCCCTTTTTAGAGCACGGTACTCTTTTTAAGGATCTGCGTGGTTTTCTCAAGGAGCCCCCCTACGATATAATTTTCCAAGGGATAAATAGAGCTGTGGCGTTGACTATGATGAATAAGGTCAATTTTATTCAACCCCTGATGAAGTTTTTCGACTATTTTAAAAAGAAAGACTCTTATACCTACAGACACTCTCTGGTCGTATTCGCTTTGGCTGTGTTGATGGCTCAAGATCTACTGGAAGAAACCGAGGATTGGATCATAGATGTCATGGCCGGGACCATTCATGACTTCGGAAATGTCAGCGTTCCTCTAAAAATATTGAACAAGACAGATCCACTCACCAATGTCGAAAAGATCATCCTGGAACATCATGCATTAGCTGGCTTTGTGCTTCTCAGTTACTTCCTTCAAGATCATGGGAAATTTGCAGCGTGGGCAGCCAAAGAACATCATGAACGAAGAGATGGATCGGGATACCCTCTGGGCATCCCGTTGAAAGATGGGATGGTGGAGATCATTGCCATCTGTGACATTTATGATGCCCTTCTCCAACCAAGGCCTCATCGGCCGACTCCCTTTGACAACAGAACAGCTCTGGAAGAACTCACCAAAATGGCAAAACAGGGCAAAATAGGCTGGGAAGGTGTTCAGGCTCTAGTCTCTTATAACAGAAAGGACAGACCTCCTTTTAAGGAAGTCAACGTTTCCACCGAAAAAAGAGGTAAACCCCCTACAGATACGGTCTATGGAGTCGTGGAGGAGAAAATAAGATGTCCGAATTGTCATGGATCTGCCAGTGAGACAAA
The DNA here is from genome assembly GCA_030671065.1 of Candidatus Aminicenantota bacterium. Taxonomy (GTDB): domain Bacteria; phylum Acidobacteriota; class Aminicenantia; order Aminicenantales; family Aminicenantaceae; genus SOIA01. The sequence continues at coordinate 963 of DAOVAM010000018.1, read as the reverse complement.
GATCTTAAAAGATGGCAAAGAGTGTGTGAGTTATGCATGTAGGGGTTGTGGGAAGGATTTTAATGAGGATGATTTAATAAGCATAGAAATGGAGAAGCATTAGAACAAACTAGAAAAATTTTAAATTCTTTTTCTTGTCTCATGTGGGCGGTTAGCTCAGTTGGGAGAGCGGGCGTTCGCAACGCAGAGATCGGGGATTCAGGAAAGACATCTGTGAGCGTTAAACGAAGTGACAACTCAAAGCTGACGGGCGGTTTTTTCACCGGAGAAGCCTTGTACAAGTTAAGATTTTTACTTTTCCTTATTCTGATTGCAACTGTTGTTTCGTTCGCTACAGATAATATGAGCTGGCCGTGTTTTCATGGGCCAAAACGCGATAACTTGGCGGCTGAGACAGGGCTAATGCAGATCTGGCCGCAGGATGGCCCGGAGTTACTATGGACCGCTTCCGGTATCGGACACGGATACAGTACAGTTTCGATAGCGGGTGACCGTATATATACCGCCGGGATGATCGACAAACAGACATACGTAACGGCTCTGGATCTGTCGGGCAAGCAACTGTGGCAAAAGCTTAACGGGCAGTCCTGGCAAGCCTCCAAACAACAATCCTGGGCGGTGCCGTATGCCGGAGCAAGGGCAACGCCGACTGTGGACGGTGACACTGTTTACCACCTCTCCGAGATGGGACGGTTGACCGCGTTCCATGTCCGGACGGGCCAGGAAAAGTGGCACGTCGATATAATGAAGACATTCAAAGCCGAGCGGCCGGAATATGGATATAGTGAATCCGTACTGATTCACGGGGAGGCTCTTATCTGCTGTCCTGCCGGCGAAGAGGGCTACATAGTTGCGCTGGAGAAAGGTACGGGACGCACGTTGTGGGCCACAACCGATATAAAGGACGCAGTCGGGAATTGCTCGGCCGTTATCACATACATCGATGATTACCAGCAGCTCATT
>DAOVAM010000194.1 GCA_030671065.1 Candidatus Aminicenantota bacterium | reverse complement strand
ATGAAGCTCATATTTGTCAGCAAATCCCCAGACTATGCTATCATCGGACCTAACCTCCCAAAAGCACTGTGGAGGATAAACATTATAAATATTAGGAGTGATTTCATACTCGTAAGAAAAGATTGTAAATAACTCGTTCAGTTCAGAATCGAATTTTTTTAAAACAAAACGGACTTCAGCCGAATCCATAATAGTAGATCTTGCTATTATGTTATTTTGTGTATCAACACGTGGACGAGATAATCTGCCTTGATATATTGACCTTATATATTCCCCACCTAGTGCAATGAAATGAAAATATCGAGCACCTCGGTCATTGATAAGGATTTCATTTGCAGGCGTGATATATATATTCATCGGGCGTTGTATTTCCCCGGGACCTTGACCTCTTCTCCCTATGGTTCTTAAGAATTCGCCGCTTTTGCTAAATACCTTTATATGGGCTTCTAAAAAATCAAGGATGTAAATACTCTCTTCATCATCAACTCCCACATCAATTATTTGTGAAAACATATATTCTTCTGGTCCTTCGGCTTCTCCGATCGACAACTCCTCTTCTAAATTGAATACACCCTCCCCATACATCGGCTCTTTTGGATTCTTAACGACTGTTATCCCATTTACTTCCTCTACTGTTCCCTTCCATTCAGTTTTCTGTTTTTGACAGGAAACAAACATAATAAGTACTGAAATAAATAGAACGACTGAAACAATATTTATTTCGGATTTCATTTGATCCCCTTATAAATATTCTAGTTCACTCTTTTATCTCCTTCAATCCAGAAAAGCCAGGGCTTCAAGGAAATTGGATTCCAATTGCTTTAAATTTATCAGTACTTCCATGTGACTGTGTAGCGTCTTATGAAGGGATTGCCCTCTGAATCCTCATCAACTAAATAGAGCTTATCCCCAGTCAGGGTCATAACGAATGACTCCATGAGTTTGAGGGGAATCTTACAGAGAAATCTCCCCTCAGGATCAAACACGTCGCAATTATATATCGATTCCACAATATTATCTCCTGGAGTCAAGACGAATAAACGACCCGAATCGTCAAGAAAAAAGCTGAAAAATGGACGATAGTATTTCGGAAATTCCATCGTAAGATTGGGATCCCTTTCTTGGGCCATTTTTTTTACCTCATCCGGAATCGGAATCAAGTCGTACTTCTTTTTAATAATCCTCCTAACCTCCCCATCCGGACTAAGAATCTTGAATGTATAGCTTCCGGAATAACCAAAGACAAGACAGTCATCCTTCCTGATGGCAAATCCGGGAATCTGATCGAATTCTTCTCTTTTGGTTTGAGGTGAGATTTCCACTTTGACTAGAGTGGAAACGATCTCTAAATCTGAGTTAAACTTCAGGAGGTCAAAACCTCCGGTCCTGGTTCCAGGCGCCCTCCTAAAATTCATGACATAATAATTCCCCTTGGAGTCCCGTGTTATTTCCATGGGAAAAACTGTGTTAAACTTTTTGGATCCCAAGAAGTTGCCTTCTGCTGAGAAGGAATGGAGACTTCTCCACTTCGGGTCCGTGACAACGAGTTCGTTGTTACTCCCGATGAAAATTTCAGTGGGGTGTCCGATTTCACCCGGGCCCTGTCCAGGACGTCCGATTGTCCTGAGATGCACTCCCTCCCGGTTGAAGACTTTGATGTGCTTCTCGCCTTCGTCAGTGACATAGATGTTCTCCTCCCTGTCAATGGCGATAGAGCTCACCCTAAAAAACAAGTAATCCGGCCGGCTTTCTTCCTCTCCGATACGCAAATCTTCGCTTATAATTAAAACCGGCTGTTCATACATGGGTGTCTTTGGATTTTCGAGAACTGTTACACCATCCACCGTTTTCATTTGTCCTTTCCATTCAGACTTTTGTTTTTGGCAGGATGTAAGTATGGCTAAGACTGACAGGAGAATAACAATTGAGAGGAACTTGGTTTTATTTTTCATTTTACCCCCTTTTTAAAATTCTAACTTTCTCAGATGTTTTTTTCAATCCCAGTGTTTTGACATCGATTTTTCCACTATGCTATAAGTGAATCAGCTTGGAGTAGGGAAGAGCAGTTTGAGTCATTCCTTAAAGGAGAAAAATCAGAAGATTAAGTTAAATAACACACGACTTCTAATCGAAAAATTCATAAGGAGGAAGATCCAATGAAAATCGTGAAAACACTCATTATTTTTGGAGTAATGATTCTGACTTTGCTTTTTTTATCCATCTCTGGCTCTGAAAAGAGCGGGGATGAATATTTTCCTGTGGATTCCTGCACGGATATTATCGTCGGTAAGGATGCCTCTGTAGACGGTTCAGTGATCACCTCACACACCGGATGCTGTCCGGAATGCCGCGTCCACGTGGTTCCAGTCCAGACCTTTAAAAAAGGTGCCAAAGCCCCGGTCTATTACGGCCTCCAGGATGTGAGAAAGCCTCTGCACGAATACGGCAAGGTCATCGGGTATATCCCTCAGGTGGAGAAAACATATGCCTATTTTCACACCGGTTATCCCCAGATGAACGAGCATCAACTGGCCATCGGAGAAAGCACTCTCAGCCAGAGAGATGAGCTGAAAGTCGATTTCGGGTGGGGAAAGCAGATCATGACCATCGAACAGGCTCAGTTGTTTGCCCTCCAGAGATGCAAAACCGCCAGGGAAGCGATTAAACTGATAACATCTCTTGTCGAAAAATACGGATTCCTTCCCTCCAGCGGGTCTGAATCCGAAGCCCTGTGCATCGCAGACCCTGAAGAAGCCTGGGTGCTTGAAGTCTTCAGTGTCGGTCCTGACTGGGACCCGGAGAGCGGGAAACCGGGTGCCATCTGGGCCGCTCAGAGAGTGCCCGACGACCACATCGCGATCGTTCCCAACTGGAGCATCATCAAGGAGATCGACCTCACTAAACCCGATGAGTTCATGGCTTCGAAGAATTATATGGAGGTGGCAGTAGAACACGGCTGGTATGATCCCAAAAGCGGGAAGCCTTTCATCTGGCAGGAAGCTTACTCGCCGCTGCCCCGAGAATGGGCTCTGAACCGATTCTGGCTTTTCTTCTCCAAATTTGCTCCAAATTACAGGGAATGGCCCAATAAAAAGTTGATATCGCCTTTTAGCGGATATAACGCCTACCACCAGTACCTTGAGCCACTGTCGTATTATCCCTTTTCCGTTAAGCCGGAAAAGAAGCTCTCTGTCCAGGATGTGATCGCTTTCCAGCGGTCTGTCTTCGAAGGGACGATCTATGATATGACCGCGGACACGGATTGGCTTGTCCCGGATGGAAGAGGCGGGATGAAGCTAAGTCCTCTGGCCACTCCGTTCCCGACCAAGGACATGAGAGAACTGCTGGATATTACCTGGCGCCGGATGGTCTCCAGAGGGGGGTACGGCATGGTTGCCCAGTTGAGAGGTTGGCTGCCGGCTCCGATAGGAGGAGTGTACTGGTTCTACCTGGATAACCAGCATGTCAGCACTTATGTACCGATTTATGCAGGTGTCCAGGAGATTTCACCTCTGTACAAAACATATGATCCGGATAAATTCAGTGAGGATTCGGCCCGGTGGGCAATCGACTTTGTGGACAATCTCCTTTATTTAAAATGGCAGGAAGCCATCAAGGACCTGCGTGCTGCCCGCGATCCACTTGAAGGGAGCTTTTTCAAAGATCAAGCATCCATAGACGCCAAAGCGCTCGAGCTCTACAACAAGAATCCAAAACAGGCGAAAAAATTCCTGACTGATTACACACGAGAAAACATGGAAAGAATCGTCAAAATGTACCGTGATCTCCGCTACTTGATTATCACAAAGTACACCAACAATAAGCAGGGTTTGTAGATAGGTCAACAGATTGAACGACGGAGACAGTTCTTGTTTCAGAAAGAGTGTTCAAATTTCATCGTTCAAAGTGGAGTGTAACTCTGTCTAAAGTAGGGGAGTGACTCGTCAAAAAACCAACACTTTCTAAGGCTGGTCCTCTCCTTCTCCTTTGTAGACCACTTTGCCGCCGACGATCGTGTAATCGACCTTCGAGGACATGATCTGATCATGGGGAATGGTCATCAGGTCGTTGTTGAAAATCACCATATCAGCCAGATAACCTTTTTTGATCATGCCTTTGTGGTCTTCCATGAACTCGGCATAGGCTGAACCCAGTGTATACAGCTCGATGGCTTTTTCCATCGAGAGCTTCTGTTCGGGGAACCAGCCATCGCCCGGCTCACCCGCACGGTCTTTTCTCGTCACTGCGCCGTAGAGTCCTTCCAGTGGATCGATCGGTTCCACCGCCCAATCCGTACCAAAAGCGATACGCACACCAGCTTTGAGCAGGCTCTGCCAGGCATATGCGCCTTTACAGCGATCTAGGCCGATCCTTTTCTCCGCAAACCGTTTATCCGTGATGCAGTGGGTGGGCTGCATGGAAGCTATGACTCCGAGCCCTGCGAAACGCGGGATATCCGAAAGGAGGAGAATCTGGGCATGTTCACTGCGGTGACGGCTGTCGCGCTTTCCGTTCACCTGTTGAGCTTTTTCACAGGCGTTCAGAACCCAGTTGTTGGCCTTGGTTCCTATGGCGTGAATTCCGATCTGGAATCCCCTGGCATC
>DAOVAM010000160.1 GCA_030671065.1 Candidatus Aminicenantota bacterium | reverse complement strand
GTATTTACAGGAAGACTATTCTAACGTATATTATTACTATCGAAGGGGTATAGAAATGAAAAAGATATCAAGGCGAAATTTCTTAAACGATTCATTGATTGTATTGGGCTCAACCTTATTTTTCTCAAAAGAATCTCTGTCAGAAAAGGCAGTGAATTTTTCTAGTATGGCTCAGAGTTCACCTGCATATCCTTCTTATCTTGGCCTAGAGAAGAAAGGGGAACTCTCCAAGCGTGTGAAAGCATTGTATTCGATTTATGAGAGTTGTCATCTCTGCCCCAGAGATTGTCATGTCAACAGGATGGAAGGACAGACAGGCAAATGTCAAGCAACGTCAAAGGTAAAAATCTCCAGTGCTCAAGCGCATTTTGGTGAAGAGCGTCCTCTTGTGGGAAAAAGGGGATCAGGAACGATATTTTTCGCGAACTGTGGCTTGAGATGTGTTTTTTGTCAGAATTATAAAATCAGTCTTGAAGGCGAAGGAGTCGAGATCTCTGACCAGCGTTTGGCTGAGACGATGATCAAAGTTCAGAATATCGGATGTCACAACATCAATCTTGTGACTCCAACGCACTATTTGCCCAATATAGTCAAGGCAGTCCAGATAGCCATCTCTATGGGTTTGAGGATTCCCCTGGTCTACAACACAAGCAGTTATGAAAAACTGGATGTTCTGCAGCTTCTTGACGGTATTGTTGATATATATCTTCCTGACTGCAAATACATGGACTCTGAACACGCGGCCAAATACTCGTCCGAAGCCTTCAATTATCCCTATTATGCGAAGATCGCACTCAAGGAGATGCACCGCCAGGTTGGAGATTTGAAAGTCGAAAACAGAGGGATTGCCTTGAGAGGAATTATCTTGAGACATCTGATTATGCCAAACAGGATAGCTGGTACAGAGAAGCTTCTGAAATTCGTCGCCAAAAACCTTTCCAAGAGTACCTACCTCAACTTGATGAGGCAGTACCGGCCGGAATACAAGGCATTCGATTATCCGGAGATAGCCCGGCGAATAAAGAGGAACGAATATGAAGAAGTGATTAACTGGGCTAAAAAGTATGGTCTTAACCGCCTGGACAGGTAAAATTGACCGGAATAATGCTGAATTTCCTGCAATTTAAAATTTTTATGCTATAATACAACAGAGGGAAGCGGAGCTTCTCTCTGTTCTGGCGAGATAGAGAAGAGCGTGTTGATTCCATCCGGGATTTTAACTGAGAAGATTATTTCTATGAGAGCTATCAAAAATTTTTCCTTTTTATTCCTATTGCTTGTTTCACTTTCTGGTGGGATCTATTCTGAAATCGAATATCCGTGGAAAAATATCTATATCGGAGCATTAGAGGCAAGAGCATGGAATGGTCTTCTCCTTTCTACTGATGAAAACACTGCGTTTGCTTTTCGCATTAGGATAGAAAAAGAGGGAGAGGTTATTGATGGAGAGGATCTCTATTACATAATCTCTGAAGTCGGTCCTCATTCTCCTGATGGGCAGTACGCCAGGTTAAAACTCGATTTAAGCCTTCCGTTTAATATGGGAAGTGACACTCCGATCCTGATCAAACCTCCTTCCAGTTCAGATACATTTATTTTCGAGTGGTCCCGTCAGGATGAAAAGACAGTCGTCGGCCGGATCCAAGCTCCAGAAGGGATGGTCATCCATCTCGTGAACTATTTCCCATGGGATCTTAAGGGGAGATATCTCATTCGTGAGGACGGACAGGTCCAAGGCGAAAGTGCAGGGACCAATGGTTATAAGTATTTGCTCTGGACTGATCCTGGTGGAAATTTAACTCGAGGTGCTGAAGGGGAAGAACTGATTCATTCTTTCTCCACGGAAAGGGATCGAAGCATTTATTTCGTTGCCGGAGTCGGGGAAGAAGAAGATATCATCCACAACCAGATATTCAACTATAAAAACAGAAAAACCATCGACACTATTCTCGTTGATGAAGAGAAAAGGTACAGGAGAAGAAGAGTGAAAGTGGAAGGTCTGTATGGAGGAGCGGCAAGCGCTATTTCGAACAATTTATTCTGGACAACTCTCTACCAGCCAGGGCATCACAGAATATATGCTCCGTCAGGACGAACCCGGATTCAGCCCACACCTGAAGGGAATCCTGGACATTGGACAATCTTTGAATGGGTGTCTTTTTTTAATGCTTTGGAGGCGGCCATCGAAAGTTCCAAACATGCCAAGGACTTTATTAGAGCCGTACTGGAGACACAGTATCCCAACGGAAACATCCCGAACTGGCGGAGCCGTTTCGGGGGGACGCCTGACCGTTCTCAGCCTCCGATAGGATCATATGTTGTTCTTAAATTGTTCCAGAGACTGGGGGATTTAGAGCTGTTGAGCTATGCCTATCCCTACCTGGTCAAATGGCATTCATTCTGGAAGGAAGAAAAGGACAATGGCCAATCCCGCCGGGATGGGAATGGCGATGGACTTCTCGAATGGGGAACAGACCCGGAATATCTTCCTCAAATTGTTCCTTCATGGGAAGAGAATGTCGAGGGGAAAAAGAGGGCAACATGGGAATCAGGGGAGGATGATTTACCGAATTGGGATGAAGTATCTTTCAATCAGGAGACTGGAACGTTGACAGTGAACTGTATCGGTCTGAACAGTCTTTATGCGCTCGATGCATGGTGCCTTGCTCAGATTGCAGATGTTCTTGATAGAAACGAAGATTATGAAAGCTATCTTTCTGAGTATGAAACCATGAAAGAGCTGATCAATACTCATCTCTGGAATGACAAGGAGGGATTCTATTTTGACCGTCATTGGGATGGGAGGTTTTCATCCAAAAAGGCAGCCTCTAACTTTTATCCTCTCCTTGCCAGGATTCCAGAAAGATCCAGAGCATTGCAGATGAACAGGCATCTGCTCAATCCTAAAGAATTCTGGGGAGACTTTGTCATCCCCACGATTTCCAGGGATAACCCGGCCTTCAGTAGAGACCAGTTCTCCTGGAGAGGTGCGATCTGGTCTCCAACCAATTATCTTGTCTATCAGGGATTGAAAGCGTATCGGTTTGATGCGGTCGCTTCTGAATTTGCTAAAAGAAGTTATGATTTGTTCCTACGGACATGGGAAAACTACCAGCTTTGTCCTGAGAATTTCGATGCGCGAACTGGAGCAGCGAGAGGGCATGGATTTCTGAGCTGGGGTCCCCTTTTCACCTTAGTTGCTTTGGAAGAATACCTGGATTTTACCCCTTGGGAGGGATTCAGGTTTGGGATGATAAATCCTGAAGAAAGAGGAAGGCTTTCAAAAATCTCAATCCTGGGTCGTCATTATGAAGTGGAAGTTTCTCCTTCTCTCATCAGACTGAGGGAAGAAGACCGAGAAATTTTAAGGACAAACGGAAGTGCTGTTTTTCGCCATTTTCTTTATTCTGAGAATGAGATCTCCTTTGAATTCCGTGCAGTGGAGAGAAGAGAGATCAGAGTCCAGTTTTTAGTGGAAGGCAGATACCAGGTTTTAGTCGATGATGAGGTGGTGAGTCTGCCCAAAGGAAAGTCCTGCAAGATAAGAGTTCCCGAGGGTGATCATACTGTCTTGATACAGCTCCTTGAAAGAATAGATTGATCCGCAGCCTTTTTAACGGGTCCACTCTTTCCTTTCCAAATAAGCTTTCTTCAGCGTGTCTCCTCTTACTCCCTGTCTCAAGGCTTCAAGAGCAAGAATCTCATCTGCAGGAATATTGCCAAGGTTAACGTTGACTCCAAAACGAAGGATCAATGCCTGCTGTTGATTTTTCAAAGGAGCTTCCCAGATCAGGCAGTTTGTATCTTCAACTCCTGCGATGATGTTTTCAATTTCTTCATCTCGAACCTTCCCTTCTGTATCAAAAATCCCCACTCCTTTTCCAGCTTCTCGGGCTTCGATTATGACTTTAAAGGCCCCGTTTTCCATGTCTTCTCTGATCAACTGGTGCATGAGAGATATGGGAAGAGCTTCTTTGGGATCCTTTTTTCCGACTTCGGTTATGACTTTAAAATTCTTATCCCGGGATTTTTTTATGATATCCTGCCTTGTTTTTCCGTCTATTTCTATCGTTCCATCTGAAATCTCGACAGCAGAAAAACCTAAATCTTTGGTCCGGTCAAGATACTCGTCAAAGACTTTCTGCCAGACAGCCACCTCGAGAAAGGTCCCGCCCGGCATGACATCAATATTGGCCTCAGTGATCATCCTGTTTTTTCTTTTTAAAAGAGCTTCATCATAGAAGGCAGATGTTCCAAAAGTCAGTTTGATGACATCGATGTACTCTCCACTCATTTCGATCAAATCCTCGAGACGGCGGACTCCCAGTCCTTTGTCAATGACCATAGCGATACCCGTTTGCCTGGGTTTGGAGGTTCTTCCCTCAATAGGTATTTCGATTATCCCTTCCCATGGTTTACTCATTTTTTCTCCTTTCAATCCAAAAGTTCTCCCCAGCATTCATTCGGGTTAGAGAGGACAGAAGCAGTTTGAACCACTGATTTATGCTGGATGAGCTGACTTGTGTTTGAGAGCCGGTTGCGCGCCATTTTTTCCTCATCTAATCCTAAAACTGGAAGCCTGTCATACAGAACAACTGTTTCCGACAATTTTTGGGTGATGTTGTCAAAGAGTGATTTCGTTGCTTTTCTTTTATCGGATTCAGGTGTGAGGAGAAAGCCCTCTCGGCCCTCTTCAATCCGGGGAAACAGAATTGTGACCGCGCTGGGAGTGGTCAGTTCTTCGAAATCGGTCTTGTAAGCAGAAAGATCGAGTGCAATTTTCTTCTGCCACTCATCTTCTGAGTCTTGTGTATCGATGTGACGCAGAAACTTGGGAAAGTGGTGTATCAACGTTCCCAGTCTCACATTGTCAACAAGGGAACCCATAAACCAGGATAGGGTGTTTTCATCAATCCGAAAATGCACAGTCTCTGTGGAATAAAGTTTCAGCCCTTTCTCCAGGCCACTGAGAAGATAGACTGTCTTCCCACTTCCAGCCCCTCCGATCACAACGTACAGGTGATTTTTCTCTGTATTGTACAGAGCGCAGGCATGGAGGTTGAAGATTTTATGCTTTTTTTCGAGGAGGTAAAGTGAGAACCTGTAGAGGAATCCCTGGTTTCCCCACAGGCTGAACCTCAGATCAGAAGCCTCCTGCGTGAGCTTGAGGAAAGACCCCTGAAACGTTGCCCGTTCCCCGATCAATTCGAATGAGAGTTCACTGCCAGAGTCTTCGATTGAGATGTGCCCATCAAGGTTTTCAGAATAGGGTATCTGCTTGACTTCTCTGAAGTCTGTCAGGAGAGATTTGACTTCTGTCTTGAGCGGAAAAGAGGGGAGAAGCTCTTCGGTGTTGGATTCGATCCCGATTCTTGCCTTGAGTATTTTTACTGCTGTTTTGTACACGGCTTCATCCTTTTTTCAGGATGATATATGATACACGATAAAACTCAACTCCACAATGA
>DAOVAM010000210.1 GCA_030671065.1 Candidatus Aminicenantota bacterium | reverse complement strand
GACCGAGGTCTTAATGAGAGAGGCTGAACGGATGATGTCTGGCTTGAGCTTCCATTATTACATTGTTCCAGGGGGCTGGGGAAATAAGAATTCCGCAACACAATTTGAAGAAAAGGACTGGTTTGAGACATTGCAGAAGGCGTTGTTCATGGATGAATTGATCACTCGCCATTCGGCAATAATGGACAGATATGACCCGAAAAAGAGGGTTGGAATGATCGTCGATGAATGGGGAACCTGGTACGAGGTTGAAACCGGAACACATTCTTCATTCCTGTATCAGCAGAGTTCTCTACGGGATGCTGTTGTGGCCGGAGTTGTGTTAAATATCTTCAATCATCACTGTGAGAGGGTACGAATGGCCAACCTGGCCCAGACTATCAATGTTCTTCAATCTCTTGTTCTCACGGAGGATGATAAAATAATCCTGACGCCCACTTATCATGTTTTTGATATGTACAAGGTCCATCAAGATGCGATTATGCTTCCGGTTGATGTGGAAGGCGGTCAATATGAATTGGAAGGAGACAGCATCCCCTCCATGAGTGTTTCCGCATCGCGTGATAAAGATGGAACGATACATGTCTCCCTGTGCAATCTTGATCCCAATCATCCCATTGAGGCCGTTTTAGAGTTTCGTGGTGTAAACATAAAAAATGTGAAGGGGAGGATTTTAACTGCTGACAGAATGACGGCCCATAATACGTTTGAGAAACCGGAAAATCTCAAGCCCGCTGTATTCAAGTCAGTTCAGTTGAAAAAAGGAGATATTGTGACGACTCTGCCCCCGAAGTCAGTCGTCGTCCTGGAGGTCAGCAAGGAATAGAAAATGTTTGAGATGCGACCCCTTCTTATTTGACCTTCCACTCGTGGATTCCGGCGGAAAATTTTGCCTGGAGCTGGATCTCCAGCCTGAGCGCTGAAGTCCGGACAGGCTTGAATGAGACTCGGTTAAACGTGTCTTTTTTCACGCCATAGGGCTCTGTGTTTGCAACTGCTACCCAGTCCTTACCTTTTTTGTACAGAGCTTTCCAGGATACAGGGACACGACATTGTCCACGGCCAGTGTCGTCGAACCAGTAGACTTCAATAACAGAAACACTCTCTGGTTTCTCAAAATCATACTGGACCCATTCCACAGTTCCCCTTGTAGGCCACCAGTGAAGATAGGGATGGGCATGATCGTTGGAGTCTTTGGGTTCCCACTGGTCGTTGATGGGTGCGCCTTTTTTGTCCTGGGATGCACTGGCTTTGCTGGTCGAGGCGATAGTCGGTTTTGGTAAAGCTCTTGCTAAGGATTCTTCCCGCGGCAGCCAGACAGACATTTCGCCCTGGCCACGGTGAGACCAGGCATAGTAGGGGATGGCGGTGAATTCAAGCTGTTGTGTTATAGTTTCTTTTTCCTGTTTTCCCTGATGCAAAGCTAAAGTTTGGCCCTTGATGACAGAAACACCGTCGAACAGATCTGCCCGACGCTCAACCTGCAGTTCGACATCATCCGGTAATACTAGATTGCTTATAGAACCTTGATTATCCGGCCATTCTGCACAGTAGACGAGCGGACCTCGCTCGAGCGCTACTTTTCCTGTGTTATCCTTGATTTCAGGATGGCTGAGTACTCGGCGGATCGGCATCGGCAGGTTCAGCTCTACGGAATCCCCCTTATTCCAAGTGCGTCGGATTCGGGCATAACCCTTTTCTTGTCTGAGAGTTATCGGCTCACCGTTGACTTTAAGGATGATCTCCTCATCACTTTCATTCATGTATCTATACAGGTCACTTGGAACAGGCTGATTTTGTGCCCATCCTGGAATCCGGACATGAACTGCAAAACGGGCAGGACTGTCCGGATCAACCATAATTTTTATATTTCCATCCCATGGGTATTCGGTTTCTTGTCTAAACTTAACATTATTCCCCTTGATGGGAACCTGAACTTCGCTGTCGATGAACAAGTTGACATACAGGAGGTCACCCCGTATGGCATACATGTATCCAGGAACCGAGGGCATGAGGCGTGAGATGTTGCCCGGGCAACAGGCACAGGCAAACCAGGGGCTGCGTTTATGCTGTCCGAAGGATTCCAGCGGATTGGGGTAGAAGAAGAGATTGCCGCTCAAGGCAACTCCAGAGATCAGTCCGTTATACAGGACCCGTTCCAAGACATCGATGTACTTGGCGTCGCCGTGGAGAAGGAACATGCGCTGGTTCCATAAAGCATTGCCGATCGAAGCACACGTTTCAGCATAAGCTGTGGCATTGGGAAGATTGTAGTCTCCACCAAAAGCTTCCCCAGCGCCCGTGGCTCCTATGCCTCCTGACAGGTAGAGCTTTCCGAAGATGACATCTTCCCAGATTCGGTCAATTGCCTTAATGTAGGATGAGTCACCGGTGAGTGCTGCCACATCCGCCATGCCGGAATACATGTAGGCTGCTCGCACAGCGTGACCCACTGCTTCGCTCTGTTCAATAACTGGTTTGTGATCCTGGGAGTATTCACCGTACAGTTTGCGGTCCTGGGAGTTCCCGCGCTCATCCAGGAAGAATTTCGCTAACTCCAGGTATCTCCTCTCACCCGTGATACGGTAGAGCTTGACCAGTCCTATCTCGATTTCCTGATGCCCTGGAGCACCTCGTTTCTTCTCCGGTCCGAAAACGCTGGTAATGAGATCCGCGTTTTTAAGAGCCACATCCAGGAAAGTCCGTTTTCCTGTGGCCAGATAATGGGCCACAGCGGCTTCGTACATGTGTCCGACATTGTACAGTTCATGACCCATATACATGTTCGTCCAGCGTTCTTCTTCCACCCAGCGGACGCGGGATTCAGAATTGACTGTCCGGGCTGAATACAGGTATCCGTCTTCCTCCTGAGCAGCAGCGATTTTAGCGATCAGGTCATCCAGGTATTTTTCCAGCTCCGGATCAGGACTCACGCGCAGGGAGTAAGAGGCCCCTTCGATGACCTTGAAGACATCCGAGTCGTCAAAGGGATAGACTGTGCAGAACTTCCCTCTTTCTTTCTCGCCTGATTTGACTGATGCTGCTTCCTCGAAATTTTGGATGCGACCGGTCTCCACACACTGCTGAAAAGCGTAGGGAATAGTGACATTCTGATTGGTTTCCATCCTTGGCGCCCAGAATTGATCTGTGATATGCACTTCTGTGAAAGGAACAGGCTGGAAGGGATAATCCCTCTGCGTCCCAGCTTTTCTACAAACCGAGAAGTTTATAAAGAAAATGCCTATGAATAACAAAACTCTGGCGATTTTTTTCATGAGTCCTCCTGTGTGGTTGAAACAATATTCACTGGACTTCTATGTGCCGAGGTGAAAAACTGTGCAGGTGAATGCATGTCACTCACAAAATGATTCAAGAATAATACTATACTACATTTTTCTTATTGTACAATAGGGGACGTTCCCCAAAAAAACAGAGGATGGTTGATGTGAGCGGGAAACATCATAAATATGCGGGCAACCGGAATAATCATATTTCTTTTCAAAAAGAAGCGGTCACATGTGCTGTCATTTTCGACATGGATGGCGTGATCGTGGACAATATGAAATACCACAAGAAAGCCTGGGAAATATTTTTGAAGATGCATGCTCCAGAAATGGATGTGGAGGAATTCTCCATGCATTTCGGAAAAGTCAACAAGGATTTATTGAAAATCGTGTTTCAAAGAGAGATTTCTGATGAGGAGGATTCACGATTCGGAGAAGAAAAAGAAGCGCTTTACCGGGAACTTTACGCAGAAGATATTGCCCCGATGGAGGGTCTTGTTGGCTTTTTAGAGGAGTTGAACGAAAACGGAGTAAAAGTAGCAGTCGCCTCTGCAGCACCCAAGATCAACGTGGATTTTGTGTTTGAAAGGACGGGTCTGCGTCAGTATTTTGATGCTTCAATAGATGCCAATGATGTGACACGCGGAAAACCGGATCCCGAGATCTATCTGAAAGCGGCTGAAAAACTGAATTGTCTTCCAGCGGTGTGTCTTGTTTTTGAGGACTCCATGCCCGGGATCCAGGCGGGGCGAAATGCGGGTATGAAGGTCATCGGCGTGGCCACATCTCATCCGGCCGAAAAACTGAAGGAGATAGAGTTTGTGATTAAGGATTTCACAGAAATCAATATCAAAACTGTCCGGAATTATTTAATGGTGGTGGATTGAGGTCCGACT
>DAOVAM010000167.1 GCA_030671065.1 Candidatus Aminicenantota bacterium | reverse complement strand
GACTCTCTCAGATGATGTGACAAAAAAGATCGAGAATCTCTTAGGCGAAGACTCCGTCTTCATCGAATATTGATTGGAATCAGACCTTAGTAACTTTAGTAATTCAGCTGTTTGTTATCCCTTCTCGGGCTTTGCCCCAGCCTGATATTTCTGAAACTCTATCTAAGTTTTGCCCATCACGGAAATGGAAATGCTTTCCTGGGAAATAAAAATAAAGAAAAATCGCGTGTAAATTGTTAAAATATACATTCCATTGGGCCTTATCCCAGGAAAAGAGAATGGGATGAGGATACAAACCCGTTAAATTTGGATCGCACGATGAAAAACAAACGCATTCTGGAAAAAGCGTATGACCCTACTCCTGTTGAGGAGAAGTGGTACACATACTGGATCGATGAAGGGCTGTTTGTCCCTGAACTCTCCTCCTCGAAGAAAAAGTTCTCCATGGTCCTTCCTCCTCCCAATGTCACAGGCTCTCTGCATATGGGCCATGCGCTCTGCTTCACTCTTCCCGATATCATCGTTCGATGGCGGAGAATGCAGGGCTACAACACTCTCTGGCTCCCCGGGACAGACCACGCAAGCATAGCGGTCCACAATGTGCTCGAGCAAAGCCTGGAAGAGAAGGGTTTGACTCGGGAGAAGCTCGGGCGTGAAGAGTTTCTGAAAGTCGCGTGGGAATGGAAAAACAAATCTGGCGGTGTCATCATCAACCAGTTGAAGAAGCTCGGGACATCTCTGGATTGGACACGAGAACGGTTCACTCTGGACGAGGGATTCTCCATGGCTGTTCGGCGTGTATTTGTCGATCTCTACAGTGAAGATCTGATCTACAGGGATTATTACCTGGTCAACCGCTGTCCTCACTGTGGGACTGTTCTCTCAGATATCGAGATCGAACACAAGGAGAAACAGGCCAAGTTGTATTACATCAAGTATTCCCTCTTGAACAGTGAAGAGAGTCTCACAGTCGCCACCACACGTCCAGAAACCATGCTCGGAGATACAGCCGTGGCTGTTCATCCTGAGGACAAGCGCTACACACGATTCCATGGAAAGAGTGTTCTTCTGCCCCTTGTCAACAGAGAGATTCCCGTCATAACCGATAAAAGAGTCGAGGCGGAGTTTGGAACAGGAGCAGTGAAAGTCACTCCTGCCCATGATCCTGTCGATTTTGAACTGGGGAAGCAGCACAATCTTGAGCAGGTGATCGTGATCGATGGTTTTGGGAAAATGACAAAAGAGGCTGGCAAAGAGTTCGAGGGATTAGACCGGTTTGAGTGTCGCGAGAAGGTTCTTTCCAGGCTCGAAGAGAAGGGACTTCTCGAAAAAACAGAAGATTATCAGCATTCTGTCGGACACTGCTACCGCTGCCAGACAGTCATCGAACCCCATCTTTCCTGGCAGTGGTTTGTTCGCGTGAAGCCCCTCGCCCAGGAAGCCATCCGTGTAGTCGAAGAGGGAGAGATTGAATTCATCCCTCCCAACTGGGCCAAGACTTATTTTGAGTGGATGTACAACATCCACGATTGGTGCATTTCCCGGCAGCTCTGGTGGGGACACAGGATTCCTGCCTGGCACTGTAAAGATTGCAGCCAAATAATAGTTGCTATGGAAACACCTCAGAAATGTGAAAAATGCGGGGGCTCAAAACTCATCCAGGACGAAGATATCCTTGACACCTGGTTCTCTTCTGCGCTCTGGCCGTTTGTCACAATGGGCTGGCCTGAAGAATCCGAGGATTTAAAGGCTTTTTACCCGACAGACCTGATGTCCACAGGATTCGATATTATCTTTTTCTGGGTAGCCCGGATGATCATGATGGGGCTGAAATTCACCAAAAAGATCCCCTTCCGTCACGTGTATATCAACGGTTTGGTCAGGGATTTCAGAAGGCGAAAAATGAGCAAATCAGAGGGGAACAGCATCGATCCCCTTGAGATGATCGAAAAACACGGCACAGATGCCTTGAGGTTCACAATGGCTGCGCTGGCTGTTCCTGGGGCGGACATTTCCCTTTCCGAGGAAAGGATGGCTGGCTACCGGGCTTTTGCCAATAAAATCTGGAATGCCTCCCGTTTCGTCCTGATGAGCCTCAATGACGAGGAATCCCAGGTGAAAAAAGAAGAATTAACCCTGGCGGACAGGTGGATCAGGAGCCGATTGGTAGAGGTTATCGCCGACCTGAACGAGGCTTTAGAACAATACAGGTTCTTCGAGGCGGCCGATAAGATTTACCACTTTATCTGGCATGAGTTCTGTGACTGGTATATTGAACTGGTCAAGCTTGACCTGAGAGCGGGAAACAAGACCTCAGAAGCTGTGCTGGTTGAGACTCTCGACCAGATCTTGAGGCTTCTCCATCCTTTTATGCCCTATATCACAGAAGAAATATGGACGTATCTTCCGTCTTCTGGAAAATCTCTCGTGACGGCGTCATTCCCTCAGGCAGAAAAAGCCCTCAAGGATGAAAAGGCAGAAAAGGACATGGAATTCCTTCAGGAGGCGATCGTCGGAATCCGGACCATTCGAGCAGAAAACAGGATCCCGCCCAGGCAAAAAATCGAACTCTGGATCAAAGTGAAAAAGGAAAAAGAAAAGCAGATTATCCTGGATAACCAGACTTATATTCAGACTCTGGCCAATATCGGGATAGTAGAGATACTGGACCGTTTCCCTGAGGAAAAGAAGCTTCTGAAGGGAATCGCCGGGTCCTGGGAGATCGCGATTCCGATAGAGGAAGGCGTTTTCAACCTAGAACAGGAGAAACGGAGGCTGGAAAAAGGACTCGTAAAAATCACTCAGGACATGCAAAGGATCGAACAGAAGCTTCAGAATCAGGATTTCCTGAAGCGTGCTCCCAAAGAAGTCATCCAGGAAACACAAGAAAGACGAAAACAGCTCCAGGCAAAGAAAATAAAGCTGGAAGAGAGCTTTGAGCACATTCTCTCCTTGATATAAATATCTGCGACGAGAGTCATCACATTTCATTCTGCCATGAAGATCGGGGAAAAGATCATTCGGGTCAAAAGTTGCCCGTCCACCAATGCCCTAGCGAAAGACCTGTCTCTTTCCGGAGAAAAGGAAGGCACGGTCATTATCTCTGAAGAACAGACACAGGGAAAGGGGACAAAGGGGAGGAGTTGGTACTCAGCCAGGAAAAAGGGGCTCTACCTCTCAGTCATTCTCTACCCGTCTAGTCCTGATATTTCCCTGCTGTCGCTGATGACAGGTTTAGCAGCCAGCGATGCTATTTTTTCCTCCCTGGATATAAAAATCAGCCTCAAATGGCCCAACGACCTGGTTTGGGAAGGGAAAAAACTGGGGGGCATTCTTTGTGAGAGTGGTTATTTGGGAAACCGGGTCAATTATGCTATTCTGGGCATGGGTCTGAATATAAACCATGAGTGGGGTGATTTTCCAGAGGAAATTCGTCAACAGGCTGTTTCTTTGAAGCTCATAACCGAAAAAGATATAGACGAAGAACAACTCCTCGGAAACCTCTGGCAGATGTTGAATCACTGGTATGGACAGTTTTTACTCGAGAGACGAGAGGGAATTGTCAACGCATTCCAGGAAAAATCTGTTTTGGCATTGGGAAGAGAGGTGACTGTGGACATGGATGGAGAAAAAATTTCTGGAATTTACAGGGGGATCAATCCCCAAGGCGGCCTAATCCTGGAAAGCGAAGGAGAGAAAAAGATCCTTTTTTCCGCGGAAGTCATGACAAAAAAAGGTGCCACAGAGGAGGGATGAGATGCTTTTGGCCATAGATATCGGGAACACGAATATAGTCCTGGGAATTTTTCAGGAAAAGAAACTCATTCACCATTGGAAGATCCAAACAGAAAAGGAAAAAACAAGCGATGAATACGGAGTCACACTTCTTAACCTGTTCTCTCTCTCCGGCCCGGAAAAAACAGCGATAGAGTCTGTTGTTATTTCCAGCGTTGTTCCTCCGTTGACGCCGATTTTCGAAGATCTCAGTAAAAGCCTGTTCCGGGTTAAACCGGTTGTTGTCGGTCCGGGGCTGAAGACAGGTATGCCCATCCTGTATGAAAATCCCTTAGAAGTGGGTGCGGACAGAGTTGTCGCTGCTGTGGCGGCTTATGAGAAACATGGCGGTCCCTGTATAGTGGTCGATTTTGGGACAGCCACGACATTTGATGCGGTGTCTTCCGTAGGGGAATATCTCGGAGGGGCGATAGCCCCAGGAATTCAGATCTCGGCAGAAGCCCTTTACCTGAAAACAGCCAAATTGCCGCGCATCGAAATCAAAAAACCCAAAAAAGCAATCGGTCGCACCACTGTCACCAGTATGCAGTCAGGGCTGTATTTTGGTTATGTCGGCCTTGTTTCAAAAATCATCGAAGAGCTCAAAGGAGAATTGGGAGAAGAAACAACAGTCATTTCCACTGGAGGTTTTGCTGCCCAGGTCAGCCACGAGATCACAGCGATTGATGCTCATGAGCCCAACCTCATCCTGGAGGGACTGCGTATCCTTCATGAGAGAATCCGGACGTGAACGGCTTTCCCAAAAAGGGGACGGTGAAAAGAAAGGACAAGGATAGAAGCGAATACTTCCAATCAATCGCCCGCTATTTCTTTAAGCAGCGGGGAGCGCCTTTTTTCCTCTCTTCCAGAGAACTCGAGCTTGTTTCGAAATGGGAAAAAATGGAAATTCCTCTTCCTGTTGTCCTGGAGGGAATCAAAAGGGCTTTTGAGAGTTATAAGAGAAAGCCTGGGAAAAAAACAAAGATCCAGACACTTGCCTTTTGTGAGCTTCAGGTTTTCAAGGCTTTTGACTTGTATCGAGAGAGAAGGGTGGGCCGTGAGAAAATGGGAGTCGAGAGGACAGAGAAGAGGAAACGGGCCAAGGCCGAGATAAAGACGTTTTTAGATGATCTCCCGGAACAAATCGGATATTTAAGAGAAGCTTATTCTAGTGCGCAAAGATTACTCTCCCGGAGCCCGATACAGGAAGAAAAGCTTGAGCAAATAGAGGGAGAGGTCGAGGAGCTTATCCGGAAGTATTCTTCCGTTGAAGAAAAAGACAGAGTCAAGAAGGATGTTTACTCAGAGTATAAAGTCGTAGATGATGAAGAGTTTTCGAGGATTTTCAGGATTAAACTGGTCAAGGCCATAAGAGACAGATACAAAATCCCGT
>DAOVAM010000177.1 GCA_030671065.1 Candidatus Aminicenantota bacterium | reverse complement strand
TGAAGAGCGCTCGAAGCTTTTCAGTCCCTTTATGTTTGGGCACTATAGAGAGAAGCTCTTCAAGGATGCTGATTCTTTCTTCTGGTGTTTTTGCAGTTTTGAGCTTCTTCTCTGTTTCAAAATATTGAGGAGGAAGATTTGTCGGCATCTGACCTTCTTTCTTCTCAATTATAGCTAATCTTTATCCTCTTTTCAAAAAGGAGCAGGCACTTTTTATTATTATTTTTTTGGGGATTGCCGCGCTCCGCTCGCAATGACACTTCAACGTAAAAGATCGTCATGCATCGCTCGACTGAATGCGTCTAGCAGGTTTGCATGGCCAGTTAAAAAGTGTTGCGGAATGATGGATCAAGTAAAGTTGTCTATATTTTTCCTCTTTTTTCATGGACCAAGGAGCGGCTTCATTTTTTAATTTTCATTGGCAAAAAAGAGCTGGTGAAATGCACAAAGAATAAAGCTCAAAAAGGCTGATATTTCTCACTGCTCTGTGTGAGAAAAAAATCGAAATTTTGCGTCTTTTTTAAGGGATTTTCCTTTACTTGAAGGCCATTTTTAAGGTATAATAAAAAGCGAAAAATATGCCTGTTTGGTTGTGCAAATATTCGACTTGCATAGCCGTCTCTTTTTCCAAGTTTTTCTCCAAAATATAAGCCAATGACAGAAAAAAAATACACAGCAGAAAGCATTAAAGTCCTTAAGGGTCTGGAAGCTGTTCGCAAGCGACCGGCCATGTATATCGGGAGCACAGGGTCTGAGGGTCTCCATCATCTTGTGTATGAAGTCGTGGACAACAGTATTGATGAGGCTTTAGTCGGATTTTGCTCCAAGATTGATGTGTTTATTCATGTGGATTCCAGTGTGACGGTTATCGATGACGGCCGAGGTATCCCGGTTGCGCTGCACAAGAAGGAAAAAAAGCCAGCTGCTGAAGTCGTGATGACCACTCTTCACTCAGGCGGGAAATTCGACAGCAAATCCTACCAGGTTTCCGGCGGCCTTCATGGAGTCGGCGTTTCTGTTGTTAACGCCCTCTCAGAAAGACTAGACCTGGAGATTAAAAGAAATGACGGCGTCTATTCGCAGAGTTATGAGAGAGGTAAACCGACGACAAAATTAAAGAAGATCGGCAAGACGAAAAAGACCGGGACCAAAGTGACTTTTAAGCCCGATGAACAGGTTTTCGAATCCATAGATTTCAATTTTGAGACCTTAAGCCAGCGGTTGAGAGAACTGTCTTTCCTGAATAAGGGATTGAAAATCACCCTTGTCGATGAACGGAATGACAAGACCAATGAATTCCAGTACAAGGGGGGGATTAGGGAGTTCGTGCAGTACCTCAACCAGAACAAATCCACCTTGAGTCCCAAACCCATTTACTTCGAATGCACGAAGAACGGTGTTATTGTCGAGATGGCTCTTCAATACAACACGAGTTATTCGGAAACAATTTTTACCTTTGTGAACAATATCAACACCACTGAGGGAGGTACTCATCTGATCGGATTTAAGGCCGCCCTAACCCGGTCGATCAATCATTATGCGAAATCCAATAACCTGATTAAGGATTTGAGCCAGAATCTGACCGGTGATGACACACGGGAAGGAATGTGTGCGGTGTTGAGCTTGAAGATCAAGAATCCCCAGTTTGAAGGGCAGACAAAGACCAAACTTGGAAACAGTGAGATCAAGGGAATAGTCGAGTCCGTAGTGAATGGAGAGCTGTCCACGTACTTCGAAGAGAATCCGGCAGCGGCAAAAAAAATCGTTTTGAAAATCCTTGATGCAGCCGTGGCCAGAATGGCTGCACGAAAAGCCAGGGAACTGGCCCGTCGTAAGGGAGTTCTGGAATCAACATCTTTACCGGGAAAATTGGCCGATTGTCAGGAGAAAGATCCTGCCGGGAGTGAGATTTTTCTCGTGGAAGGAGATTCTGCAGGAGGATCGGCCAAACAGGCTCGAGACCGCCGTTATCAGGCAATTTTGCCTCTCAAGGGAAAAATCCTCAATGTGGAAAAGGCAAGGTTTGACAAAGTTCTTAAGAGTGAAGAGATAGGGATCATAATATCCGCGTTGGGAACCGGAGTCGAACAGACTGATTTCAACCTGGATAAACTCCGCTACCATAAAGTCATCATCATGACAGACGCGGATGTAGACGGTTCTCATATTAGAACTCTGCTCATGACCTTTTTTTACCGCCAAATGCTTCAACTGATCGAGAGAGGACATCTCTACATTGCTCAACCTCCGCTGTATAAGATTTCGAAAGGAAGGGCCTTCGAGTATTTGAGGGATGAGCAGTCCTTTGAAAAATATATGATCATGAAAATATCAGAGGAGTTCCAGCTCAAGGTCAAAGGACAGAATGAACCGATCAAAGGTGAAAAGTTCAGAAAGTTCTTCCAGAGAGTCATCGCGAAAAAGAATTATATTCAGATTCTGGAACGGAAAAATTATCCTTTTTTCCTCATCGACATACTTCTCAACAGCGGAGTTTCGGACTTAAACTTTTTAAAGAACAAAAAGAATATGGATAAAATAAAGAACCTTCTCACAGAAAAGGGCATCACTTCAAGTTTGAGCGTTGATGAAGAACATGAGCTGTATGAACTAGCCGTCAATTTCAGAGTCAACGGGATGAAGGTGTCATGCAAGGTTAACTTGGATTTGATCCAATCTGTGGAATTCAGAAACCTGTACAAATTGCACAAGGAGTTAGAAAGCTTTAGGCCTCCTTTTCAAGTTTTGAGCGACAGTGAAAACATGAAAATTGATAACGAAGCGAAGCTTCTGGATTTCCTCTCTCAAAAGGGGAAAAAGGGAATTGTTATCCAGAGGTACAAAGGTCTTGGAGAAATGGCTCCTCAGCAGCTGTGGGAGACGACCATGGACCCGGAGAAGAGGTGTTTACTCCAGGTTTCCATCCAGGATGTGGTTGAGGCAGACAAGATTTTCACAATCCTCATGGGGGAAGAGGTCGAACCGCGAAGAAAGTTCATCGAAGAGAATGCCCTTGAGGCTCAGAACCTCGATATATAAACAAAAATTCTAGAGGGCACTTCATTTGGATTAAGGAGAATGGATGAGTACAAAGTTGCCTGATCTATCAGTTATCAGTCTCGAAGAAGAGATGAAGAGGTCCTACCTGGATTATGCCATGAGCGTAATCATCGGCAGGGCCATTCCTGATATCAAAGATGGGCTTAAACCTGTCCACCGCCGCACCCTGTTTGCCATGCATGAGATTGGAAATGCATGGAATAAATCCTACAAAAAATCTGCCCGTATCGTGGGAGATGTCATAGGTAAATTCCATCCCCACGGAGAATTGGCTGTGTATGATACGCTTGTCCGTATGGCACAGGATTTCAGTCTCCGCTATCCACTTGTGGACGGGCAGGGAAATTTCGGCTCCATCGATGGAGATCCACCGGCTGCCATGAGGTATACGGAAGTCCGGATGAAGAAGATTACTCAGGAGCTTTTGGCTGACCTGGACAAGGACACTGTTAACTTTGTATCGAACTATGATGACAGCCTCCAGATGCCCGAAGTGTTCCCCTCTAAATTCCCAAACCTTCTGGTGAACGGAGGATCAGGAATTGCGGTGGGAATGGCCACGAATATTCCCCCTCATAATCTGAGTGAAGTCATAGATGGCATTATCTATCTGATTCACCATCCCAAAGCCAGTTTAGAAAAAATCATGGGATTTGTTCCCGGTCCGGATTTCCCGACGGGAGGGTACATCTTTGGCCTGGAGGGAATCAAAAACGCCTACAAGACAGGAAGAGGAATTATTAATATAAGAGCAAAGGCCATGATCGAGAGGGGTCATAAGAATGAGAGGGACCGCATCGTTGTCACAGAAATTCCCTTTCAGGTGAACAAGGGCAGGCTTTTAGAGAATATTGCAGCACTCGTGAACAGTAAAAAGATCGAGGGAATCGCAGATATTAGAGATGAATCAGATAGAGAAGGTATGCGCATCGTGATTGAGATCAGAAAAGGAGAGTTTCCTGAAGTCATATTGAATAACCTGTACAAGCACACCGCGCTCCAGACATCTTTCGGTATCATCATGCTGGCCATTGTCGAGAAACAGCCAAAGATTCTCGGACTTCTCGATGTGATGCGGTATTTTGTCTCCCATCGCCAGGATATTGTGCGACGCCGCACACGTTTTGAATTGAAGAAGGCAGAACTCAGAGCTCATATTCTTGAAGGATTAACCATCGCATTGGATAACCTGGATAAGATCATCGCCCTGATCCGTTCTTCACGCACTGTTGACCAGGCCCGACAAGGACTTATCACTAACTTCCATCTCACCAAGATTCAGGCGCAGGCAATTCTGGATCTCCAGTTACAGAAATTGACTGGATTGGAAAGAGAAAAGATACAGACTGAATACAAGGATTTGAAAAGATTGATTACAAAGCTGAAGAAAATTTTAAGGAGTGATGAGCTTATCCTGAACATAATCATTGAGGAACTGAAAGAAATAAAAGGGGCTTATCAGGATAAGAGAAAGACAGAAATAAAAGATGAGATAATTTCTGAGCTGAGGCCAGAAGATCTGATCAAGGAAGAAGACGTCGCTATTACTTACACATCATCGGGCTATGTGAAGAGAACTTCATTGAGCTACTATCATTTTCAGAGTCGGGGAGGAAAAGGAAGAAGGGGCATCAGCATGATGGCCGAAGATGTGGTGCAGGATCTGTTCATCTGTTCGACTCACTCCTATATGTTGATTTTAACCAGCAAGGGACGTCTCTACTGGTTAAAAGCGCTGTATGTTCCGGATGTTGGTGTTTCCAGTAAGGGAAAATCCATCAAGAATCTCGTACAGCTGGAACCCGGAGAGAAAGTCAGTTCTGTCGTTGCTGTGAAGGATTTTTCAGGCGACCAATACGTGGTGATGTTGGCCTCAAACGGA
>DAOVAM010000011.1 GCA_030671065.1 Candidatus Aminicenantota bacterium | reverse complement strand
TCCGCATGCCGGGGAGATTTTCAGGCAATTGGATCTCTTAGAGACTCTTAAGAAACTGGTTGAAGCTGAAGAAAAAGCATTGGCTGAGGGAAAAAGCCGTAAAGAAGCGATTTACGCTGCCTATGACCGGTTCTACAGGGGGGATATTGCTGAGGAATATGCGCGCGGCTGCCAGGAACAGGGCGGGCTCATCACGATGGAAGACCTTGATAAATGGCAGGTCTATCTCGAGGAGCCGGTCATGACGACTTACAAAGGAATCGAGGTCTATAAGCTGACTTCCTGGGTCCAGGGGCCGGTTTTACTCCAGATGCTGAACATGCTGGAGAATTTCGATCTGAAAAAGATGGGATTTAACAGCGTGAACTATATCCATACTCTGTACCAGGTGATGAACCTGGCATTTGCGGACCGGGATTTTTACTACGGAGATCCCTATTTCCCTCCTGAGGAGCCTATCAAAGGACTGCTCTCCAAGGAATACGCAAAGGAACGGCTCAAACTGATCGATGAGAATCTGAACGATCCGGATATCAAGCCAGGCGATCCTTATCCCTTTGAGGGAAAAAAGAATCCTTATCTTCATCTCCTGAAAGAGTGGTCGAACGTGGGGAAGAAAGCCTTAGATAAGATGAGCGAGGCGGAAATGGCTGCGTTTGAACAGAACTTTACAGCTGGAACCACGTCTATCCAGGCTGTGGATAAGGAAGGATGGGTTGTCTCAGTGACGCCGAGTGGAGGCTGGATCCCCGCCTGTATTGCAGGGAAAACCGGCGTAGGGATGAGCCAGCGCATGCAGAGTTTTGTCCTGGGTGAAGGTAAAAATCCGTTCAACGTAGTCGCTCCTGGGAAGAGACCGCGTGCCACCCTGACGCCAAGCCTCGCCTTAAAGGATGGAAAACCCTTTCTTTCCTTCTCGATCCAGGGAGGGGATACGCAGGACCAGAATTGTCTCCAGTTTTTCCTCAATATGGTGGAGTTCGGGATGAATGTCCAGGAAGCCTGCGAGGCAGCCAACATCGTGAGCTACCAGATGCAGAGTTCTTTCGGCGCACATGTGGCGACTCCGGGAAGACTCACTCTCAATGAGAGGGTTCCTGAAAAAGTGCGGGAACTGTTGGCGAGTATGGGGTATGACATAAGAGTCAGAAAGTACACATCTGGGCCGATGAATGCTGTTTTCTTCGACTGGAAACACGGCACCTTCTGGGGAGGTTCAAGTAACTACGGTGAAGACTACGGCATCGCCTGGTAAAAGATTGTAGGATTGGGATCTGGCTGATTTAGAAGCATAGGTTAAGGTTCTATCCCAAATCAACTGATTCCAATTTTAAATAGATCCGACCTTAATCATTTTCCCTTATTTCAGAATGTCCAATGTCAAGCCCTGACCCCAATAGAAAAATGAACTTCTGGATGTACAATTCCGTACTATAAGATTAAGGAGGTAATCAACGATGAAGATAAATAATATTCGCAATATAACGATAATAGTGATTCTAGCGATCGGATTGGTCGGATGCGAGGTGGCAGGCGAGTTATTAGAAGATACACGCTCCGTTGAGTTGGAAGGCGCTGAGTTTGCAGATGTGAAACTCGATATGGGAGTCGGAGAGCTGAGGATCCAGGGGGGAGCCAGAGGCCTAATGGAAGGATACTTCAGGTATAATATCGATCAATGGAAACCTGAAATCAATTACAGAATATCCGGCAGCCGGGGGATTCTCACCGTTAAACAGGGGAAATCCCACCGTATGACTATGGGCAAGAAAAAGAACAAATGGAATGTCAGCCTGAATGATGATGTTCCGATCAATCTCACCATTGATCACGGAGTTGGCCAGTGTAAGATTGATTTAACCGGAGTGACGCTGAAATCTGTTGATATCGATATGGGAATTGGAGAGCTGACTGTTGACATCTCTGGTGAACGAAAACAGAGCTTGGACGTGGTTGTTGATAGCGGTATTGGAAGCGCCACTCTCTATTTGCCTGAACATATAGGTATACGTGCTCGGATCGATCGCGGGATCGGCTCGATTGATGCGAGGGGCTTCAGCAAAAGAGGCGAAGTCTACACAAATGATGCGTACGGAAAAACAGATGTGTCGATCGATATTGAAGTTGATGCAGGGATCGGTAGTGTTGAGTTGAGATTGAAGTAACAGAGTTTTTTTGCTTTTATTAGCTTCGATACTGTTGAATATCTTGTTAGGCTTTAATCCTCCATCTTATTTCTTATACATCACTTTCCCACCCACAATCGTGTAAACCACTTCAGCACTCAGTATCTCATCATCAGGGACTGTCATGATATCTTTGGACAGGATTGTGATGTCCGCCAGTTTTCCGCGCGTTAATGAGCCCGCAATTTCTTCCTGGAAAGCCGCATAAGCACAATCAAGAGTATAGGAACGCAGTGCCTCTTCTCTCGTCATCCTTTGATCTGGATAGAACACTGTCCCATCCTTCATTATCCGTGTCACTGTCGAGAAAAAACAGGCAATGGGATCAATATTCTCTACCGGAACATCTGTTCCGTTACAGATGACTGCTCCAGTTTTCATCAGTTCCTGCCACATGTAGGCGCCTTCCTTGGCTCGTTTTTCACCCAGCCGCCTGATCACATAGGGTCCGTCAGATGTGCAGTGAATTCCCTGCATAGAGGCGATCACACCGAGTTGTCCAAATCGAGGAATATCGTTCGGGTGAAGATGCTGTGAATGCTCGATACGCCAGCGCAGGTCTTTTTTATCTGGATGGGCCTTGAATGCTTCCTCAAAAATATCCAGAGATTCCCTGTTGGCCCTGTCACCGATGGCATGCACGCAGAACTGGAAATCGTTTTCTACAGCCAGCCGGGCGGTTTCTTTCATGACATCGATCGGAGTGGTGTTCAATCCGACACTGGTGGGGAGGTCTTCATACGGTTCCAGCAGCCAGGCTCCATGAGGACCCAGCGCGCCATCGAGCGAGCGTTTAATGGCCCGGACTGTAAGATGGTTTTCTCCCAGCCCTATGATTTTGTACTCTGGAAGTTTTTCCTGCAAACGGTCATTGCTGTCCCTGATCATGACCCAGAGCCGCATCCCAAGCTTTCCCTCGTCTGCCAATTTTTTAAAAAGGTCGATGGTTTCGAATGAGGAGCCGGCATCATGAAAGCTGGTCACGCCGTTCTCAAGACATTCCTGGACTGCCAATTCGACTATCTGTATCTGTTCAGCCTCGATCTCTTCAGGATTCCGCTCATCTAAATAATCGCCCGAAGCGCTGCGCAAAAGCCCTTGAGCCCTTTCCCGGAACACGCCAATGGGATTTCCCTTAGAGTCTCTGACGATTTCTCCTCCTGGCGGATCCAGAGTTTCCTTTGTGATTCCGGAGAGTTCCATCGCCTTAGCGTTGGCGTAAGAGGCATGACCGCTGGCATGTGAGAGTAAAACGGGATTATCAGGTGAAACCTTGCTCAGAGTGTGATGAATCGGAAGGCCATCCACGTTGGGCTGAGGTGTTTTGTCCCACTTCTCCTGATGCCAGCCTCTTCCCAAAATCCATTCTCCGGGCTTCGCTTTTTGAACTGCGGCTTTCACCAGCGCCACGACCTCATCCCAGTTTTTAACGTTCATGAGGTTCAAGCGCAATAGGGCACGTCCCAGGCTGGTGAAATGGCCATGTGCATCGGTGAATCCGGGAATAGCCAATTTTCCCTCAAGGTCAATCACCTTGGTCTCTTCTGTTATGTAGCGCTCGATATTCTTGTTGCTTCCGATGGCTATGATGACGCCATCTTTAGCTGCCAGAGCCTGGGCCTCAGGTATCTTTTTGTCAACAGTCACGATTTTCCCGTTTGTTAAAACAAGGTCAGCGGGTCCTTTCTGAGCGCAGCTTACAGTAAAGCCAATGATCAGAACACATAAGATAAATGAAAGTAATTTTGAAAATAGTTTTTGATGCATAAGAGTTTTCCTCCTTTTTGATAAAGTGGATTGGTTATTGAGCTTTAATTGATTATTAAACAGCGTTTTGTTAGTGCTCATCAATTTGCTGGCGAAGACATCTTATTTTTTTTGAGGAGGAAATTCAAGCATTTCATCCTTGAGAGTCGAGCCTGCCACTCACTGCTCTGGATAACTTGAATTTTCAGCCAGAAGAGAGCAGAATAGAAATATTATTTAATATTGGAGGGAGTCATGAAAAATATTTTCGCTATATTTATTCTTTCTGCATTTTTACTCGTAGGGAGTGCCTCTTCCCTTGAAGGCGGCTCAATAACTATCACTATCCTGTATGATAACTACCCTTTCGGTGAAGGATTGAAAACGGATTGGGGATTCTCCTGCATCATCAAGGGAACAGAGAAGACTATTTTGTTTGATACTGGAACGCAGAGTGATATTCTGTTTCACAATGTCAAATCGCTCAATGTGAATCTCAAGAATGTTGAGCTTGTTCCCCTCTCCCATGATCATGGAGATCATACTGGAGGACTGTTTGCGTTTTTAGAAGAAAACAATAAGGTTACAGTTTACGTTCCGGTCTCGTTTCCCGATAGCTTTAAACAAAGAGTGAAAGATTCAGGCGCAAAAATTGTATCAGTGGATGAGCCTATCGAGATTTGTAAAAATGTTCATCTGACAGGAGAAATAGCTGGTCCCGTTAATGAACAGGCTCTGATACTCGACACGAATAAAGGACTGGTTATCATAACCGGATGCGCGCATCCAGGAATCGCGGGCATGGTCAAAAGGGCGAAAGAAGTGGTTAAAAAGGATGTCTATCTTGTTTTTGGAGGATTCCATCTTGTGAGCAAATCTGAAGCCGAGGTGAAAGAGATTATCAGAGAATTCAAGGAGTTGGGAGTCCAGAAGGTTGGCGCAACTCACTGCACAGGGGACTTAGCGATTGGATTGTTTAAAAAGGCTTATGGAGAGAATTTTGTTCAGATGGGCGTGGGGAGAGTTATTCAAATCAAAGATTAAGGTCTAAAAACCCAAGGAGAAGTCTGGAATGAATAAAAAGGTAAACTTATGCTTTTCGATTGGTTTAGTCATCTTACTGCTTGTTAGCTCTGCTTTTTCGCAGGATGCATTCAACCTCAGGACAATTACTGCAGGCATTACCATTACCCAGGAGAATTATCTTGAGGTCCTGGAAAGGGCCAGGGATTTTCTCCAAAAGGGAAGGGATCTCTTCGAAAAGGAAGGATTCACGCTTCAGGGTGTGAGAGTCGCCACGAATCCCTTTCCGTTTTACACTAAGAGTCTTTCTGTCAAGGAGACACTCGAGCTCATAAAGAAAATAAGCGATTTTACCAGTAAAAACAGCATCGGACTCTCCATCGGTCCAGGCCTGATCGACAATAGATATGACCGAGAGATTATCGATAAAATTTGTGAGATTATACCGAATGCGTCCGCTAATCTGAGCATAGTTATCGCCACAAAGAAACACGGAATTCACTATAAAGCTGTGAGAGCTGCGGCAGAAACCATTAAAAGGTTATCCGAGATAGAAACCATGACCAATTTCAGTTTTGTTGCCACAGCAAACATCCCTTCTGAAACACCCTTTTTTCCCGGAGCCTTCCACAACAGGAAATACAACAGCTTCAGTATCGGGACCGAATCTGCCAAGCTGGTCATGAAGGTATTTGCCGAGGCCAAAGATATACCAGGAGCCAGGAAGGAGTTGTTCGAAAGCTTCGAGAAAGAATACAAATTGATCGAAAAAATCGCGCTGAAAATTCAAGAGGAGACAAGTTGGCAGTATGAAGGAGTGGATACTTCTCCTGCACCGATGAGGGACATCAGCATCGGAAAGGCTATAGAGAACCTGATTAAAGTGCCTTTCGGGTCTCCCGGAACGATCACGGCCTGTTCCGTGATTACAGACGTTATTCAAGGAATCGATGTGAAAAGAGCAGGATATTCAGGACTCATGCTTCCTGTTATGGAGGATGTAGTTTTAGCGCAAAGGGCCGCAGAAGGCAGGTATGGATTGGATGAACTATTGAGCTATTCAGCGGTTTGCGGAACCGGGCTCGATGTGATCCCTCTTCCTGGAGATATCACTGTGGAAAAGCTTGAAAGTATTCTTCTCGATGTGGCCAGCATTGCTTTGAAACTGGACAAACCTCTCTCTGCACGGCTTATTCCGATAAAAGGAAAGAATGCGGGAGAAGAAGCTGCCCTCGAATCCAGGTTCTTGGTTCCGACAAAGATATTCAAGATAAAATAATGTTATTTGGGGATCAGGTCTTGAAATCAGGAATCAGTTCATAGAACATGGAAAGAAATATAAATCGGGATATTAGCTGGCATAAAATAAAATCAAAGTTTGACAATTTTTTTGAAGGAAGAGGGAAAAAATGAAAAAAGCACTCATCTTCTTTTTCTTCTTTATCTTTTTCTTGGGATTTCATGCCCAATCCCTTGCGCAGCTGACTGACAAAGAAATAGCGGAAAGGGAAAAATGGGAGAGGTTCCTCAAAGATGCAAAAATTACTGAATCTAGCCAGCCGTTGGATGCGTGGGAAGCAGTCACTGAACCCTGGAGACTCAAGCTGGAGTTGGATGGAGTCGTAAAATTTGGCTGGTGGAAGAATGTCGAGGGCCGGTATAAAGGGAACATTGAAGGCTGGAAATGGGAAATCGCCGCGTACCAGCTGGATAAGCTTTTAGGATTGAATATGGTACCGTCCTATGTGGAAAAAAGATTTCAGGGGGATCGAGGCGTAATTTCGTTAGAAGCAGAATACATGATGAAATTAAGGGAGAAACAGAAAAAGAATATAAAATGTCCTGCCCGATTTATAGATGCTTACAATAAAGCGAATTACCTGATGAAGGCCTGGGATAACCTGCTCGCTAATGAGGACAGGAACGTGGGAGATGTCCTGATTACTGAGGATTGGCGTCTGATCCTCATCGACCACTCCCTCTCCTTTCGAACGTCAAAGAAGCACACAAGGAAACTCATCAATACAAGAAAAGGAGACAAAGAACAGGTAAAGAAGCTCCCCCGGACTTTTGTCGAGAATCTGAAAAGCCTTGATTTTGAAAAGATCAAGAAGGCAGTCGGGGAGTACTTAGTGGATAAAGAAGTCAACGCTGTTCTTTCCAGGAGGGACTTAATCCTCCAGGATGTCGACAGGCTCATCAAAAAATTCGGCGAAGACAAATTCTTGTATTGAGCCTTCTTTTCTTTGACATCAGGTTTTTCCTGTGTAATAATCTTTCGCTACTGGATGCGATTATTGGCCAGTGGGCAAAAGTGCCTGCCTGATAAAGATGACTACGAAATTGGAGATTCAGAAAGGTAAATTATTTCTCCTCAAATCTGGCACTTCGATTGCCAGGGCTCTCTTCTCATTTTTTATACCCGGAGGGCTCATTCTTCTCGTCGCCTTTCTTTTAACACGGGGTCAGATAGTGGAAGCTGTGCCCGGGCTAGCCCGTGTTTATCCCTGGATTATCTTGATCACCGGGATTTTGTTAGGATGGCGGTTCAACCGAAGCCAGCTCATTTTTGTTGTCATTGTCATGGCAGTCGCGGACAGAGCGCTGCTCCACTTTTATTTAACTGAGGCAGGGTCTGAAGGTGTGGCACAAGCCGTTTACAATGCCATCTCCTTTTTGCTGCCCCTGAACCTTGCCGTGTTTTCTTTGATGAAAGAACGGGGCATTGTGAGTCTGGATGGTTTGATGCGTTTAAGCCTGATTCCCATGCAGGTGTTCGGAGTGGCTCTGATCAGTCATTACCCGTCATTGGGTTTCGCTGTTTACTTCAAGCATTCCTTTTTTAACTGGCCTTGGCTCAGTAAGATCCCGATGGCTCAGCCAGCGCTTATTGCCTTCGTTTTTGTGGCTTTTCTCCTTGTGATTCGCTACCTCCAGAATAGAGAGGCCATCGATTGCGGCTTTTTTTGGGTGTTGGTTGCCAGCTTTTTCGCCTTGATTCTTGGAGAGATTGGGCCTGTCTCCACAATTTTTCTTTCAACAGCAGGCCTTGTTCTTATTATCGCTGTGATCGAAACCTCATTTGGTAGAGCCTACCGAGATGAGTTAACCGGACTTCCTGCTCGAAGAGCCCTGAACGAAATGCTCTATAAACTGGGAAGCCGCTTCACCGCAGCGATGGTTGATATCGATCATTTCAAAAAATTCAACGACCGCTACGGCCACTATGTAGGTGATCAGGTTCTGCGCATGATCGCCTCGAAACTTGAGAATGCCACAGGTGGAGGCAGAGCATTTCGGTACGGGGGCGAAGAGTTCGTGATAGTCTTCCCCGGCAAGGAGATGGAAGATGCTTATTCTCATCTGGAAAAGCTGAGGAAGGATGTTGCAGAATCGGGTTTTTTCCTGCGTGGCGGTGACCGCCGAATAAAAGAGTTAAAAGGCAAAAAAACAGGAAAAGGGTCCCGTGGTAAAACTAAAGTGACCATAAGCATTGGCGTAGCAGAGAGGAATGAACAGAACTCCTCTCCTCATCAAGTTGTCAAGGCTGCGGATAAAGCCCTTTACCGCGCCAAGAAAAAAGGACGAAATCGAGTCTGCCGCTGACATCTGTCAAATCTTTTCTTTCCCATAAGTAATTAAAAGGAGACAGGTGTTTATGCTCAGAAATGAGGTAACGCTCATTGTAGCGATAGTGAAGGCAAAAGTGACATTTAAAAACTTTACTGAATTCATTGAACTAGCATAAAAAAGGGGCCTGGCCCCTTTTTTTATATTGACTTCACAGGATAGTCTGGATAAATTAGCCTTCTGAGTTGAATGTATCTTGGGTTGATTTATGTTTACTTCCAAATTTCTCTCCATAAGAGCAATGTTCCATTGAGAATGTTTGAGCTGGCAGTATAAGTCTGCTTTTCACATGAAGATGCTGGATCGGACTCACAAAAAGAATGATTTCAGCCAGATACATTTCGTGGGTTTAAGAATAATTATGAAGGAGGTTTAAATGAGAAAAGTTTCAGTGCCACTCACAATTTTTTGTTTACTTCTTTTCTGTATAGGTCCGGGTACCACTTTTGCTGAGCAGAAAACTTACAAGCTGCTGACTAAAGAAACTTACATGGAGATGGAATCTGTCGGAAGCCCCAACATATCGCCTGACGGAAAACACATCCTCTTCACCCGTGGCTGGGTTGATAAGATCAATGACCGCAGTAGAAGCAATCTCTGGATTGTAGATGTAGAAGGTGAAAGAGTTCGCGAGCTGACACACGGCGATTGGAGGGATTCTTCGCCTGTCTGGTCGCCTGATGGGACAAAAATCGTTTTTCTATCCGACAGAGACGGAACAACGC
Organism: Candidatus Aminicenantota bacterium; assembly: GCA_030671065.1. GTDB lineage: Bacteria > Acidobacteriota > Aminicenantia > Aminicenantales > Aminicenantaceae > SOIA01. Next base: position 13,088 of record DAOVAM010000011.1, on the reverse strand, counting down.
AGATCCATGTGATGTGGATGGATACACGGGAAGTTGCCCAGTTGACCCACCTTGAACGTTCACCAGGAAGCCTGAGGTGGTCTCCCGGAGGAAAGCATTTAGCTTTTACGATCTTTGTCCCTGATACGAAGTCCCCTTTGCCCGTGAAGCTTCCTAAGAAACCAAGAGGAGCGAAGTGGGCTGCACCGGCTGTAATTGTCGACCGCCTATCCTGGGCAAGAGACGGCAGAGGGTACCAGCCAAAGGGATACACGCATATCTTTGTGATCGATGCCGAACTTGGAGGCACACCACGTCAGGTCACATCCGGGGATTATTCTCACAGCGATCCCCAGTGGTCTTCAAATGGAAAGAAAATATTTTTCAGCGCTATCCGCAAACCCAATGCAGAATATTTGCGTGGTGATTCCGAGATCTATTCTGTGGACCTTACAGCTCTTGATGTCAAGGCTCTGACCGACCGGAAAGGTCCAGACCGAGGAGCCAGAGTTTCGCCGGATGGTAGATGGATCGCTTACACCGGATACAATGACAAGAATTTTACGAGCCATCTATCCAGCATGTATATCATGGACAACACAGGATCAAAAAAACGGATTCTTGCCGTCAATCTTCCCAATTCACCGTCAAGTGTCACCTGGGCTCCGGACAGCTCCGGACTCTATTACCTCATGCGGGAGAAGGGAGAATCTAATCTCTACTTCATTTCACTCAATCGAAAGTTTCAAAAAATAACCAACGGAGTCCATTATTTGTCCGGACTGTCGATGGCAGGAGATGGGCAGGTGGCCTCAACCCTTTCCACTTTTCACAATCCTGGTTACCTGGTGACATTCAACCTGCAGAATCCTGGAAACATTAAAAAACTTGTGGATGTCAATGAAGATGTTCTCGCAAACGTAAAGCTTGGAGAAGTCGAAGAATTGTGGTTCAAGTCACCCGATGGCCTGGATTTACAGGGTTGGCTGATCAAGCCTGCCGAGTTTAAGCCAGGGAATAAATACCCGATGATTCTTTATATCCATGGCGGACCCTGGGCCATGTATACTGTAAGATTCAGCTGGCCCTTTCAGAACTTCGCGGCTGAAGGATATGCAGTCCTGTACATGAATCCCCGAGGGAGCACGGGATACGGCCAGGATTTTGTTAACGGAATTCAGTATTCCTACCCTGGAAAGGATTACGATGACCTGATGGCTGGTGTGGATGCAGCGATTGCCAAAGGATTCATTGATAAGAAAAATCTGTTTGTCTGCGGGGGAAGTGGCGGAGGAGTCCTGACAGCCTGGATCGTGGGACATACAAACCGATTCACGGCAGCTGTCTCCATGAGGCCGGTGATCAACTGGCATTCTTTCGTGGGAACGACCGATGGTTCGAGCTGGTACCGTCAGTTTGAGAAATATCCCTGGGAAGACCCGATGGAATACGCTTTGCGCTCACCCCTTCATTATGTGGGAAATGTGACCACGCCGACGATGGTCATGACCGGAGAGGCGGATTTAAGGACACCTATGGGCCAGAGTGAAGAATACTACCGTGCGTTAAAGATGCTTAAAAAGGACACTTTGCTGGTGCGTATGCCTGATGAGTATCACGGCTGGAGACGATCTTCACACAGAATTCTCCAGCAGCTTTATCTTCTGGCCTGGTTTGAGAAGTACCGCGTGAAATCCTGAGCCAGGAATCAGTAAGATTTGTGAATAAAGAGAGAAGAGAGATCGTGCGCAACATGGATACTCTGTGACAATACTATTCGAGAGAAATTTGAAGAGATGTGAAGTGTAGGAAAATTCAGGATAGGGAGGCACTCTTGAGAAATAAATTTATTCTTCTATTCGTACTGTTGCCTGCATTACTCATGGCTCAGGCAGAAAAAAAGCAGGATGTTTGGGAGCCCATTAAGTTTTTAGTCGGAAAATGGGAAGGCAAGGGAGATGGTAAATCCGGTGTTTCAAAATTCTGGATTCAAAAACAGTCGAAGAACGATTCGAGCTGGCGTTCCCGGGCAGGGAGTATGACTGTTTCAACACGAATGTCATAAAGAGACAGGAATAGTCTTTAGAATATTTTTTTTATAATGCATTGGCTAAGAACAATGCACACGTGTATTGCGGATTCAATTTAGGAATGGATTGAATGCTGTTCATGGAGTTAGGGAAAAGCCACTGATTTTAATTTTGGAAAAGACAAAATAAGATGAGCATTCTCAATCGGCTGAATACGCGGCTGGCCAACATTTTTATAAAAAATTTTGATAATACGGACAATAAGAATGTGCGTGTCCAGTACGGCCTTCTCGCCGGATGGGTTTCCATTGTTGCCATTTTCCTGTTGTTTGTCGTGAAATTGGTGCTCGGGCTCCTAGCCGGCTCCGTATCTGTTGTTGCGAATGCTTTTCACCTTCTTTCTCATCTGGCCAATTCTGTCATTCTTGTGGTCAGTTTCAGAATGACTGCACGTCCGGCCACAGCTAAAACACCTTTCGGACACGGGAGAATGGAACATGTTGCGCCCCTGATCATGGCGATTTTCCTGTTCGTGACTGGGATAAAAATCGGAGAGACTTCTGTTCACCAAGTCCTCGAACCCCATGAAGTCCACTACTGGAACGCATTGCCCTGGATTCTCCTGGCTACAATCATCGTGAAGCAGTGGCTTGCCGGATTTGTCCGCCTCCTGGGCAAAAGGGTGAATTCCCATGCGATCATTACTAATGCTGCTCATCACACCATTGAAGCTGTGATATCCTTGGCTGTCATTGCAGGCTTAGCTGCAGGGCATTATTTCAATCATCCTGAAGTGGATGGATATATCGGGATCCTGGTTTCTGCCTGGCTTTTTTTCCTCGCCTTCACTCACGGCCGGGATGCCATAGTTCCGCTCTTGGGAGAGGCCCCAAGCCGAGAACTTCTGCAGAAGATCAGAGATGCAGCGAAATCCACGGAAGGGGTTGAGGATGTTCATGAGATAATCGTCCACAACTATGGGTCTCTGTACACGATCTCTCTTCATGTGGAGATTCTGGAAAAGTATGGACCTGCAGAGATGCATGAAATAGCCGAAAACTGTGAAGGGAGGCTGAGGAAAAAGTTCGGTGGTGCTGTAGTCTGCCATACTGACCCGCTGATCGAAAAGACTCCTGAGGTTATGGCGATCGAAAAACAATTCAAAAAAGCTCTGGAGGATTTCCCTCAGATTGTCGATTATCATGATTTCCGGATTGTCGCTGCTTCCCCTGAAAAGATCGTTCTCGTTGCTGATATCGATGTCAGAGAGGATGTTCCTGAATCTGAGTTTGAGGAAATCGCAAAGGACCTGGAAAAACAGGCGATAGAAAAAGTCCAGAATATCGAATACTGCCAGTTCTACATAACTCCCAAATATGCCTACTAAAATTAGGGTTAAACCTCAAAAACTTCAGCTATTCACTGGGAATTTAGTGCATAGACTGGAAGTCATGGAGAGTGTGAGGCTATGAACTTTAAAAAAAATACAGGAGGGAAAAATGAGAGAATTAAAAGAACTTAAAATTGGATTGCTCATCCTGTGTGTTTTGTCCTGCAGTTTGAGCGATGCTCAGGCGGCAGATGTTGGCCCTTCAAATGGCTACTTGGTCATTGTCGGGGGAGCTATGCAAGATCCTGCAATTTTCGGGCGATTCCTGGACCTCGCTGGAGGTCTGGATGCTCCGATCGTCATTATTCCCACAGCAGGGGGAGGAGAGAATTATGACCAATATTGGCGGGGATTGAGAAGATACAAGGAAGCAGGAGCAAAAAATATAACTCTTTTGCACACAAAAGATCGTGCGGTGGCCGATTCTGAGGAATTTGTCCGTCCGATTCAGGAAGCGCGCGGTGTCTTTTTTACAGGCGGAAGACAGTGGCGCCTGGCTGATTCCTACCTTAATACGCGGACTCATAGAGAGCTTTTGGCTTTACTGGACCGTGGCGGTGTGATCGGCGGGTCTTCCGCAGGGGCCACTATCCAGGGCTCGTTTCTGGCGAGAGGAGATACTAAAGGAAACACTGTCATGATCGGCGATCATGTTGAGGGCCTGGGATTTTTGCGCAATGTGGCTATAGACCAGCACCTGTTGAAGCGAAATCGTCAATTTGACTTGATCGAAATCATCGAGAAATACCCGGAGTTGCTGGGAATCGGGATAGATGAAAACACGGCAATCGTTGTCCAAGGAGACAGATTCGAGGTGATCGGCCAGGGATATGTGGCCATTTATGATTATAATAAACTTATCCCGCCCAACGGCCAATTCTATTTCTTGGCTCCGGGTGACCGTTTTGATCTTAAAAAACGGGAAGCTTCCAGGCCTTCGCAGACGATGCGGCCAATCGACCGCGTGAAAGTAGGAAAATGGGCCAAGAAGAAAAAATAGCGAATAAAGAATTAAATTGATTAAGTATCTCAGAATTTGACTCTTCAGCTATTAACTGCTATTCTTTTGCCGAAAAACCAGAGGGAACGATGGGTAAAAAATGTCCTGAATGTCAATTTGAAAATCTAGATGAAAGCCGCTTTTGCAGCAAATGCGCCACTTCTCTTCTTTCGCCCGAAGAGATCTCTACTTCTCCAACAAAAACTCTTGAGACGCCTATTACCGGACTAACCAGATCGAGTACTTTTGCTCAGAGGTATGAGGTCATAGAAGAACTGGATAAAGGGGGGATGGGGAAGATTTACAGAGTATTCGACAATAAGATTGAACAGGAAGTCGCCTTGAAGCTTTTAAGACCTGAGATAGCTGCAGATAGTGATACTATCACGCGATTTAAAAATGAGCTGAAATTTGCCCGAAATATTGCGCACAGGAATGTTTGCCGTATGTTTGACCTGGGTGAAGAGGGAAACGCATACTACATTACAATGGAATACATCTCCGGTGAGAATTTGAAGAGCTCAGTAAGAAGAATGGAGAGGTTGACTGTTAAAAAAGCGATTTCAATAGCCAAGCAGGTTTGTGAAGGGCTGGCGGAAGCACATAGGTTAGGAGTTGTTCATCGCGATTTGAAGCCAGGGAATATCATGATCGATAGCGAAGGAAACGCTCGTATCCTGGATTTCGGGATTGCCCGCTCTCTCAGGTCTAAAGGGATGACAGGTGCAGGCGTGATGATCGGGACACCAGAATTCATGTCTCCCGAGCAGGTGGATGGAGAAGAAGCAGACCAGCGTTCTGATATATACTCCTTAGGTGTGATTCTCTATGAGATGGTAACCGGTGATGTTCCGTTTAAAGGGGATACCCCGATTAGTGTCGCTGTGAAGCATAAGTTGGAAATTCCTCCAGATCCAAAAAAGATTAATCCACTCATACCTGAAGACCTCAATCGGGTGATAATGAGATGTTTGGATAAGGATAAAGAAAATAGGTATCAAAACGTCGATATACTTTTTTCTGAATTAGTAAAGATTGAAAAAGGCATTCCAATTTTAGAAACCGTTAAGCCAAAGAAAAAGCGAAAACTCAAGAAACGAGATGGTATCCAGCAGAAAAAAACTTTGATTCGGGGGGCTGTAATCGGCAGCATTTTTATTGTTCTTTTGGTGGTTTTTCTCCTCTGGTTTGGAAAAAATTATACAGGGCAATTTGGGATTCAAAAAACTATAAACTCAATGGCTGTGCTCCCATTAAAAAATCTTTCAGGAAAAACAGAGTTGGATTCATTTGCTGAAAGGATGACCGAGGCGTTGATTGATGGGCTGGCAAAAACTGGGACATTTCGTCGTATTCCGCCAAGTACATCAGTGATGCAGTATAAAGCTGCGCCTAAACGAATAACAGAAATATCCAAGGAATTGGATGTGGAAGCGGTCATAGAATGGACAATGGTTTTGGATAAGAACCGACTTCTAATCAGTTTGAAGTTAATAGAGGGAAAAAGAGAACAGACTGTATGGGATAACATTTATACACGAGATATGCAGGAAATTTATCCATGGGTGTAGTAAGAGCACCTGCCGAGACTGTAGAGCTTGTCGACACTATTGTTAAAGATATAATTGCTAAAATAACTGACAAGGATATGTCTTCTTAGAGTTGATCCTTGGTCTGAGAGTGCTCTGGAGGACGCGTGGTTCAAGGAAATATTAACGAAAATGGGCCTGGAAGAGTAGGCTGACTTCGGTCGGATACATAGATTGACACCTCTTTTTTTCTGTGTTATTAAACCATTTTCAATGTTTGTTTTTTCATTCCTACATTTAATTCCTGATTAAGGAGCGAACCTATGAAACGAATCAGTCTATCTGTATTTTTTGGAATCTTGGCTATAGCCATAATGATTGTGTATTCTGGAGCAGCCGAGAAACAGCTCATCGGTGCCCGCTACCCTGCCATCTCTCCGGATGGAAAGCAGATTGTTTTCTCCTACATGGGTGATCTTTGGTCAGTATCATCACAGGGCGGGAAAGCGGCACGATTGACCGACCATGTGGCGTATGAGCGGGAGCCGATCTGGTCGCCGGATGGACAATGGCTGGCATTTACATCAAATCGCAATGGGAATAATGACGTCTACATCATGAAATCACAAGGTGGAATCCCGTCGCAGCTCACTTTTCACAGCAGCAATGATGTCGCGACTGATTTCACTCCGGATGGAAGGTGGATCGTCTTTACATCGAGCCGGTCGTCTTCATCCAGTATTTTTAAAATCAGCATAAACGGAGGCAATGCTCTGCCTTTGCTGGATACTTACTGGAGCTGGCCGCATAAAGCGAGAATCAGCCCTGACGGAAAAACGGCTCTGTTTTCTTTAGGAATGGAGAACAATTATGTGTGGCGGCGGGGTTACCGCGGGAGCAACACTGCGAAAATCTGGACAAAGGGAATCTCAGAGAAGATGGCGAAGCCTGTTTTCGGTGATGAGAGCAACTGTTTTTGGCCGGAGTGGAGTGAAGACGGAAAACACATCTATTTTATCAGCGACAGACAGTTCAACAATAAGAATATCTGGAGCGTTGCCCCGGATGGCTCTGGTTTGAAACCCATCACAACTTTCCGCCAGGAAGATGTCAAATGGTTATCCGTGGCAGGTCGTGCACCTCTGGCTGCTTACGAGCGGGAGTTCGGTATCTGGATCACAGACCTCAATACTGGAGATTCTCGACGCATCTCCATCGAAGCGCCAACAGAAACCAAAGAGAACCGCTTCTTTTTTGTGAATAACGCTTCTGTCAGTCAGTACCGGCTTTCACCGGACGGGAAAAAAATCGCGGCTGTGGTGCGGGGGGACATTTTTGTGTTCTCCACTGAAGGAGATTATGCCCGGAACATCACCAACACGCCCTGGCGTGAAGGAGACATTGACTGGGACAAAGAGAGCAAAAATATAGTGTATGTCTCGGATGTGGATGCCAATCCTGATCTGTACATGATTTCTGCACTCGGCAATTCAAAACCCAAACGTTTGACAAAGAGTGTGGAAGATGAGCTTGAGCCACGCTTTTCGCCGGATGGAAAATGGGTCGCTTACTACAGGGGAAAACGTCAGATACGGCTGATGCAGAAGGACGGGAAAGAGGATCGCCTGCTCATCGAGCATGATTTTGGCGGCCGGTTTGCGGAGAGTTTTTCCTGGTCTCCTGACTCGCGGTTTATTGCTGTAGTGCCCACGAGAAACGCGAACTCGGACATTTTTGCGGTTGATGTGCAGTCAGGAAAGAAATTTCTATTGACGAATACCGCGTATGATGAAGGTGATCCACTCTGGTCTTCGAATGGAAAATTCATGCTGTTCACTTCCAATCGTTTCGGGCATAGCTTTCCCGAGTTTACAGGAAAATGGGATATCTATCAGGTTCATTTAGAGCCGGAAAAGCCCGAGTTCGATGAGGATGAGTTTGAGAAGCTGTTTAAGACAGAGGATAAAGAGAAGAAGGAGAAGCCTGCGAAAAAAGAAGATGAAAAGGAAAAAGTCGAAGTCAAGTTTAACCTCAAAGATATCGACCGTCAGACTGAGACAGTCACCAACACGCTGGGCAATGACAATGTTTTTATTCTCTCACCAAAGGACAATGAAACCGTTTATTTTCGTTCCAATATTGACGGCAAGAATCATCTCTGGATGACAAGTTTGAAGGAAGAAGAGCGCGGGAAGTATGAACCTTTTATGCCACAGATCCAGTATCCTGGCTCGCTCCAGTTCGATGAGAGCGGGAAATATCTGTATTATTTGAGCCGGGGAAAGATCGGCCGGATCGATGTGAACAGTAAAAAGAGCAAGTCTATCTCGTTTAACACCAAGATCCGGGTGGATAAGATCGCCGATTATGAGCAGGCACTCGGGGAGCTCTACTATACTCTTCAGTACTACTTTTACGATTCTGGCCATCATAAAGTGGATTGGAAAGGGCTTTATGAGCAATACAGGCCTGTCCTCCAGCAGGTTCGGGAAGATCAGGATTTTTATGATTATGCCAATGAGATGATCGGTCATTTGAATTCCTCTCATACTGGAATCAGTGGGCCGAGCCAGAGAAGAACCGAAGAACCAAGCGCCCATGTGGGCGCAGTCTTTGAGTTCACAGATAAAAAAGTCACACTGAAACGGATCATTAAGAACGGACCCCTTTATGACCAGAAAGGGAGCGTGACTGCTGGAGATGAGCTCATTTCTGTAAACAGAAAATCTGTCGATGTGAGCACGAATATGTGGAAATATTTCAACGGGATGCTCGGGAAACGTGTCACACTCACGTTCAAAAGCCAGAAACTGAAAAAGAACATTGATGTCTCGATGAAATCCATATCTTCTGGAGCTGAGAACAGGCTGCGTTTGGAAGAGTGGATCTCCGGTAGAAAGGAGATCGTCAAAAAGAAGACAGACGACAATGTGGCTTATATCTACATGCGGGCTATGGGACGGGGAGACCTGAACCGGTTTCTTAAGGAGCTGGAACGGGATGCAGTTTCCCGGAAAGGATTGATCCTGGATTTGAGGTTCAATTTTGGAGGTAACGTGCATGATCGTGTTCTCCAGGCTTTGACCAAACCCGTTTATTCCAAGTGGCGCATTCGGGGATTATCGGAGACTCCTCAATCGACATTCGGAGTATCTGATAAGCCAGTTGTTCTCTTGACCAACGAAATCACTCTCAGTGATGGCGAGATGACGTCCAACGGTTTTAAAACTCTGAAGAGAGGTCCCATAATCGGGAACACCACTTACGGATGGTTGATTTTCACAACAGGCGCGGGATTGATGAACGGCGGATATTTCCGCCTTCCATTCTGGGGCTGTTACACTCTGGATGGGAAGGACCTGGAAACAAGCGGTGGCGTGAAGCCGGATATTTTTGTCATCAATGATTTGAACCATGATCTCCAGAATCAAGACCCACAGCTGGATAAAGCCATTGAAAAGGCTTTGGAACTGATAAAGAAATAATTCACACTTCGGGAAGTATTGAGGTCTGATCCCACTAAACAGTGAAGATGAGTTGGCTTTCCTCTTTTTTGCTTATTTTTGCGTAGTGGTCGAAGAAATTGAGTACATCAGTGAGGTTTTTGTCCTCTCCCATTTTCTTGACCGCTTTCTCTTCAATTCTCTGGATGTTTTCAGCTGTGTCCAGGATTTCCAAGACTTCATCCTCGCTCATGACGATGACTCCGTCGTTATCGCCGAAAATAATATCTCCGGGTGTAACAGGAACCCCGCCGCAATTGACTTGTACCTGTGTTTTGAAGATTTTGGTGGATGTTCCGGCTTGAGGAGTGATGCATTTTGCAAACATCGGAAAATTAATATTCCTTATGCCTTCAACGTCACGGCAGCCGCCATTAATGACTATTCCCCCGAGCTTCTTCTTTCTTGACTCCAAGGCAAACATCTCCCCGGCTAAAGCAATTTTATCACCTTCCCCGTCGATCACGATCACTTCTCCTTCCTTTGCATCGTGGAGTGCCTTGATGACGGTTAGAAAATCTGCTTTGCAGTGAACAGTATGGGCGATTCCGATCATTTTGACGCCCCGGGTAATGGGCCGGATTTCAGGATCCATAATCCTTAATTTTTTGCCACAGTCACACAGACAAGCCGTATCCAATTTCGCCAATCTGTCTCTTATGGTTTGAATATCCATGATGCCTCCCCTGTCAAAATCGAGATTTATTTACCATTCGCCTTCTATTGGAGCTGAATCGACTCCAAAGAGAAACCTGATTTTTTCCCCCGGTTTTGAAAAAAGCCGTGTCTTATTATAAAGATTCTCACATTCTTTGCTGTGGATTTAAATCATATTTTTTCACTGATGAGAAAGTCAAGGAATAAATCAATTTCTAGATTTTGTCCTCATTCATTTTTTCAGCATGCTGGGTGATTTTGTTGAGTGAATCAGTTTGAATAATGCAAAAATTATACGGAGTATCTCTCTGAGAAAGATGAACATACTCCTGGAGAAAGGAAGATATTCCATTCGCTTGAGCCACGAGTGTTTGAAGAAAACAAACAAAAGTTTATAATAGTGTGAAGGTTAGCTCGAATGAAACTCCTGAAAATTGGTCTATCTGGTGTAAGGGGAATCGTGGGCGAGACGATTGTCCCGGAACTCGTGATGGATTTTGCCTGTGCTTTCGGCACTTTCCTCGATTCGAAGAAAGTTCTGGTTGGCAGGGATACAAGAATCTCAGGACCCATGCTTCATGAGGCCACTCTTTCGGCCCTGGTTTCCACAGGATGTGATGTTCTGGATCTCGGAGTTTGTCCCACTCCCATCATCCAATACATGGTCAAAAGTCAAAAAGCCAGAGGAGCCGTGTCGATCACTGCCGGACACAATGACCTGAAGTGGAATGCGTTGACTTTTATCGATCGAGACGGAACGTATTTGAATATGTTCCAGGGAGAAGAAGTTCTGGATATTTATCATTTGGGGAAATTTGCCAAGGTTTCTGTAGACAGATTAGGCAGTATAAAATGTGTTGAGGATTATCTGGATGTTTATTTTAAAAAATTGAGGAAGTTTATAAATGCCGATGCCATAAAAAGAGCCAAATTCAAAGCTGTTATTGATCCCTGCAATGGAGCGGGTGCAAAAATTATAGATGTATTCAGCCAGCAGCTGGGATTTGAGCTCATACCTGTCAATAATGAACCGAACGGCTATTTTCCTCATGATCCTGAACCACGGCCGAGGAATGCCCAGGAGGTGGCCTCGATAATAAAGGTCGTCAACGCCGATGTCGGCTTTCTGCTGAACAGCGATGTCAGCCGGGTTTCTCTTGTTGCAGAAAACGGAGAAACGTTATCCGAGGAGTTCACTCTTCCTCTGGTTGCGAACTACTACCTGGATAAAAAGCCGGGGATAGTCATCACAAACCATTCTTCATCCCGGATGATAGAAGATGTGACCCGGGAAAAGAACTGTCCTGTCGTGAAAGTCAAAGTCGGCCAGTCCTATTCCATCCAGTCCTTGATCAACGAGGATGGCGTCCTGTCCGGAGAGGGAAGTGGAGGAGTCGCGGTCCCGGATTTCCAGCCCGCTTTTGACGGTTTTTTAACTATGAGCATGATCATGGAGATTATGGCTGTGAGGAAGAAGAAAATTTCCGATTTAGTCAGGGAACTTCCTCGGTATCACATTGTTAAGGAGAAAATATACTGTCCTCCCACAAAGATTCATTCTGTCGTGAATGAAGTCAAAAAACTTTATGCGGATCGTGATATCGACAGTTCGGATGGTATAAAAGTGGAGGACACTGAGGGTTGGATTCATGTCCGGACCTCAGCTACCGAACCGATGATCCGTGTCATCGCTGAAGACATATCTCCGGACAGAGCGAAGGAAAGAACTGAGGAAGTGATGAATTTTATTTCAATGTTGATCAAATGAGAAGAGCAACATCTTTACGAATAAGCGTTTCTGGAGTTCGGGGAATAATAGGTGAAAGTCTGACTCCTCAGCTGGCCTCGAAGTTTGCCCAGGCTTTTGGGACTTACCTGGGCAAGGGAAGTGTTATCGTGGGCCAGGATTCGAGAAAGTCGGGAACCATGGTGAAGAAAGCTGTTCTTTCCGGGCTTTTATCGGTAGGCTGTAAACCCGTTGAGATTGGCATCTGTCCGATTCCTTCAATCCAGGTTTTGACAAAGCAGGCCAAGGCGATCGGAGCCATTGCGGTCACTGCCAGTCATAATCCGAAGGAATGGAATGGCTTAAAATTTCTAAACAAAAATGGGCTCTTCCTCAATTATCATCAGGTGGATGAGTTTTTGGATATCTATCACCAGGGGGAGTTTTCTCTGGTGGATGTGGACAAATACAAAATCCCAGAATTCAGGAAGAATCCCACAGAGCCGCACATGAAGAAACTGCTGTCGTATTTTGATGTGGATCTTATCAGCCAGAAAAAGCTTAAAGTGGCGATCGACTGCACGAACGGAGCAGGTGCCGTGCTGGCTCCTAGCTTTTTAAAAGCTTTGGGATGTGAACTTGCCTTGCTCAATTGTGTGCCTGATGGTTTGTTTGCTCATCATCCTGAACCTCTTCCTGAGAATATAGCTGAACTCTGCCGGATAGTGATGGAGAAAAGAGCTGATGTGGGTTTTGTCCAGGATGTGGATGCGGACAGGCTAGCCATCGTCAACGAGAAGGGAGAGCCGCTGGGTGAGGAGTTGACTTTGGCACTCGCTTCAAAGTATATCTTGAGTCAGAATCCAGGACCGGTCGTTATTAATCTTTCCACGTCCCAGGCCATCGATGATATCGCAGAAGAGTTCAATGTTCCAGTCACCCGCACTAGAATAGGAGAAATTAATGTGGTGGAGCAGATTCTCTCTCAGGAAGAGAAGCCCGCTGTCGGGGGCGAAGGAAACGGAGGAGTGATCCTCCCGGATATCCATCCCTGCCGGGACAGCTTCACAGCCATGGGATTGATCCTGGAATACATGGCAAAGTCAGGAAAAACGATCTCAGAGCTTCAAAAAGGTATTCCCCGGTATTTCATGATCAAGGATAAAATCGAAGGTACACAGGAGCAGGCCTCCAGGATAATCAGACAATTGAAAAAGAAATATTCCAATAAAGGAGAGATCTCTCTTCTAGACGGCTTGAAAATCACGTTTAAG
>DAOVAM010000232.1 GCA_030671065.1 Candidatus Aminicenantota bacterium | reverse complement strand
GATTAAACCATTTCAATCCAAGCTGTATTGACCTCCCCCTCTAAACAAGAATATATCCTGATTTTGAACTTGATCCAGATTCTTTATAAATGATTAATTTTGGAATGTCCAATGTCAAGCCCTGACCCCATTCATTCCATTCATCTTTTTTTTGTAACATTCCCAGTCTATCCGAAAATTCAGATGTTCCTGAGATTTCTTGACCATCTCCCGATATTTTTTTGAATCAAAATAGCTCTTCAACTCTTTATTCAATGGATAGACCTCCTCCTCTGCTTTCCACTCATACTCTTTTCCCTTGCTGTCCCGCAAACAATTGAGATGAACAATCCATGCCAGTTGTTTGAATGGCACATCGGGCAAAGACCTCCGGATGGCCTGGACTTCTCCTGCCTTCTCAGGATTGAGGAAATAGAAATAACGAGAAAACAACAGAGCATTGTGAAAATAAGCCGGATAGGCCAGAAGTCCGTCTTTATGTGTGATCCGGGCCAGGTGAATGAAAATATCCGCGACCTTCTTTCCCAGGGAAAGGCCTGGATGGTTCTGTCCGGGCAGAGGTGACTTCTCACCAGAGAAGTCCAGAAGAGGATTTTGAAGAGTCAGCCACTCCAGGATGAGAAAATTGCACTCGGATTTGGGGAAATCCAAAGCCATCTTTTCTTTCGGGAGATAACCTCCTTCCTTGATCTTTAAATCCACAATCATGTTTTCGGGTTTCTTCTCCCTGTAGAAGATCCGGAACCTCTGCAGGGGGTATTCGGAAGAATCCAGGTCAAACCCAAGAGGCCACAATTTTCTTTTTCGGGCGTCTTTGAAAAAGTTTTTTTTCTTCAAGATCGCTGCCACCTGATTCAGGGAGAACCGACCCAAAAACAGGGATGTCCCCCTCTTCCCAGCCAGGCTCGAGAAAATCTCATCTTCCTGGAATGAGGGAGTCTCTCGCAGATGAGGAAGGTCTTTCGGACGTGTCTTTTTCATTCTTGATTTTGAGAGAAACCAATCCAAAAAGCTCATATCATTGAAAATAATATAGTGTCGGCATATTTTATGAATAATTCAGGTTACATCCCTAAAAATATGGCTTGAAATTCTAGCCCATTCTACAAATCAAATCAAATTTTATGGGGTCAGGTCTCAATTTACCATTTTTATTAAATCCCTGCTCCTTTTTTCCTGATTCATCATCAAAGAACAATTCCATCGAGTAATAGCTCTATGAGAAAAATGGAAAATTGAGACCTGATTCCATTCAATCATAAAAAGCGAGCGTATCATCACCGATTTTCGCCTGTCTTCGGAGCTTAAAATACTTTGCATCAAACTGTGTTTTGTAATGACGGCGGAGGATGATTCTCCCTCCAGGCTTGAGAATCTCCCTTTTTTTTATAACTTTCAGCGGATTTCTTTCATCTAGTAGCCTGTATGGAGGATCAAGAAAGATCACATCGAACTGCATACCCTCTTTTGCAAGCTGAATAACAGCACGGTTGAATTCTTTATGCATGACCCGAGCTTTCTCATCGACCTCAATTTTGGCCAGGTTGGATTTGATCACTTTTACGGCAGGAAAGAACTCATCAACAAAAACCACTTTTTCGGCTCCCCTGCTCAGAGCTTCTATCCCGACTGATCCTGTTCCCGCGAACCCATCCAGGAAGAGACTGCTCTTCACATCATCCTGAATGATGTTGAACATCGTTTCCCTGAGCTTATGAGGCATGGGACGGACTCGGGAGCTCGGGACTTTCTTAAGCCTTTTTCCTTTATAAATTCCGCCGATTATACGAATCATAGATTTCCTTAATCATTCATAAAATCCGCCGACATTATATCTTATTTTCTACAAGATGAGCTCTTTTCATTGATCTTTCACGAAATCAAGATTAGAGCTTCCTTTTATAAGCTTATATTCATCATATGTCGGCGTTTTTTACCCTTCGGGCGAGCAAATCCGACGTCTACGGCAACCTCGACTCGTGAATAATCAAGGAGAATTAACTTGTCTAAAAAAAAATCTTTACGGAAAAGCCTCGATCTCTGCCGGGGCCTACCTTCTTGACTTAAGGATTTCTGTATCTCTTGAGACTCGAAACCTCTGTATTCGCCCTTCTAATAGAAGAAAATCGCCTTATGATTCTGCGTCTCGATATCTTTTATTCCGTAAGGGAGTTCATACCATTCGTTGATACTCCAGACCTCATATTTTTCGATTTTTGCCGTTAAAGCGATGACAAAATCCAGCACGTTCGGGTCAATACGCTGGTCTTCAAGAAACAGGTCTTTCAAAACCAGTCTGACCATGCCGTCTTTCACTTCAAGCTTCCCCCCGAAGTATAAAGTCATCTGGGGACGGAGGAACTTGGGGATATTCTCCCCCCTTAAATCAACTAAAATTTTTCCTTCGATCTTGTTCTTTTTAAATAACTTAACCCGGAGCTCCTTCAGAAATCTCTCATTCTCTTCTTCAATCCTGTAGGCGATGTAAGAATTGAGCTCGTTTTCTTCCACTGTAATCTTTTCCAGAGATCGTTTTGTTCCCCTGGCTGTCTCTCTCTCCACTTTCTCGATGGCCTCTAAAATCTTATCGACATCCTGGCGGGAGTAATCCTGGACTCCAAAAGCAAGGAGCGGTACACACAAAATCAGGAAGGCAGATGCAAGCTTTCTGGACAATCCGGTCTTAAAATTCATTCTTTTTTCATGCTACCAGAATGAAGAAAAAATTGCCACCTCATCGGGAGTCAATGGGGTCAAGTCTGCCTTCCTGTTGACAGACAACCAGAGGTTACTTATACTTATGAGTTAGAAAAAACCGGTACCAAGATCCTCGTCTCCAACACACTCAGGTACACAATGACTCAAATAGAAGAAGCTAAAAAAGGCAATGTCACATCTTCCTTAAAGAGTGTGGCCGAAGAAGAGGGGCATACCCCGGAAATCCTGCTCGATCTGGTCGCACAGGGTAAAATTGTTATTCCTCACAACCCCAACCACTCCTCCATTCACCCCGTTGGGATAGGTCAGAAGCTCAGGACCAAAGTGAACGTCAACATCGGAACGTCTGTGGATTTTCCCCAGGAAGAGGAAGAACTGAAGAAAGTTGACGTTTCCTTAAAATACGAGACTGACACCCTGATGGATTTGAGCACGGGGGGGGATATCACAAAAATCAGAAAAATGATCCTCGAGAAGGCCAGAATCCCTTTGGGCACAGTCCCGATCTACCAGGCGGCGATCACAGCCATCGAACAACGGAATTCCATCGTCGAAATGAAAGAAGATGATCTTTTCTCTGCCATCGAGGCACAAGCCAAAGAGGGTGTGGATTTCGTGACTGTTCATGCCGGTCTGACATCAAAAGCCATAGACAGGCTGAAGAACCAGGGGCGGGTGGCTGATATTGTCTCTCGAGGTGGGGCTTTCCATCTTGCCTGGATGCTTCACAACAAGAAAGAGAACCCCCTGTATGCGGATTTTGACCGACTTCTCGAAATCGCCCATAAGTATGACATCACCTTGAGCCTGGGAGACGGGCTCAGACCCGGCTCCATCCTGGATGCAACAGACCGTCCCCAGATCGAGGAGCTTCTCACGCTGGGCGAACTTGTCAAGAGAGCGTG
>DAOVAM010000158.1 GCA_030671065.1 Candidatus Aminicenantota bacterium | reverse complement strand
AATAAAAGATTCTTACGTGGGAAGGACGCTTTTTTTCTGTTTGGCTAGGAATTAATTTCCCGATTTGAGGCATTTCAATTATTTTCTCTTCACCGTGAGGAGCTTGTTTGAGCATATCTGTCAGGTCAGCCCCTGCACTGTGTTTTCTGAAATGAGTGCCGTTCTTCCAGAGTTCGCTTTTGCTCATATCGTATATTTTCCCTTTGTAAGCAAAGTAAACAGCCCGATCTTCGGTTCCATTAAAAAGCATTAAATCGTCAACAGACAGATCTCCTTTGGGTTCGAGATGCACAGCGTCTTTCTTTTTTTTCAATTTCGGCCCGATAAAAAGGACGACAAAAAACGCTGTACCAGCCATTATGAGAAAAAGAGAGACCTTGATGATCAGCAGTATTCCAAAACGAGTGTTAAAAAGGATGGAGAGGGAAGGTATTCGATATACAGAAAGAATTGTCCCGGTGACTGCCATTAAGACGATAGAAACAAGACCGAGCTTCACTTCTCCTCTGGGAAGGCCGTGAGCTGCATAGGATGGTTTCAGAATTATATGAACATAGAGGATGGTTCCAAACCAAAAGATGCCTGTGAGGATATGGATGTAACCCACGAAGAAGCGGATTAAATCAGAGGCTTTTTTTCTTCCTGCTTGGAGAACGTCTTGCTGTGTTTCATCGCCTTCTGTAGCGAGTTTTTTGAGATAGTCTTTTCCTTCTTCTGTCAGTTCGCCTCCTCCTGATTGATCCAGATGACAAAATCCACAATTCTTCCCTGTCTTTTCTGCCATTTCTTCTGTGGCATTCCCGTAGGAGGAAAAAATAAGTAATAACAGGATTGCAGTACAGAGAGAGAAGAGTCTCATTTAATTTCTTTTAAGGATTTTTCCGTCTTTAACCGCGAGCTTTCCGTTCTTGATGACATGTTTGATGGGATTGATGCCTAAATGGTAGACGATTGTCGGGTAGTTTGGAACTTCATACAGAACGAGGTCCAACTTTTTCCCGACTTCGAGGCTTCCAACATCCTGATGCCTGGCAAGAGAATAGGCAGCGTTTGCAGTAGACGCGTTGATCGCTTCTTCGATGGACATATTCAGGGTGAAAACAGCCAGCTGCAGGACAAAGAGCATGGATTCGGTCATCGAGCTTCCCGGATTAAAATCCGTTGCCAGGGCAACAATAGCGCCTTCCTCGATAAGTTTTCGAACCGGTGCTTTTTTGTCGAGCATCAGGAAGAAAGAAACAGCGGGAAGCAGTGTGGCCGCAGTCTGACTTTGGGCGAGTTTCCGGATGCCCTCTTCGGTAATATTGATGAGATGGTCGGCTGAGCTGGCTCCTTCTTCTGCGGCAAGCTGTGCCCCTCCAAGGGGTGAGAATTCATCCGCATGGATTTTAATCTTTAATCCGGCATCTTTCGCTGCTCTGGCCAGTTTTTTTGTCTCTTCGATCGAGTAAACACCCTCTTCGCAGAATACATCGAAGAATTCCGCCAGGTTCTTTTCTTTAACCTCCGGTAGGACTTGGTTGATAAGAAGGTCGATGTAATCGTTTTTCTTTGATTTATACTCCTGCGGGACTTCATGAGCTCCCATGAAAGTGGAGATGATATCGATGGAGTGGAGTCTGTCCGCTTCTCGCAGTGCTTCGAGCTGCTTGATTTCATCATCAAAATTCAGCCCGTAACCGCTCTTGCCCTCAACAGTGGTGGTTCCGTAAAGAATCATCCTGTCGAGGCGGGAGAGACAGAGGGAGAGAAGCTCTTTTTTGGAAGCTTGCCGGGTGGCATTGACTGTCGTCTGAATCCCTAAACCTTTCTCAGCGAGCTGCTGATAGGTGTAGCCTTCAAGACGGAGAACAAACTCTTGCTCTCTGGTCCCGGCAAAAGGGAGGTGAGTGTGAGGGTCCACAAAACCTGGAAGTCCGACCAGCCCCTTTCCATCGATTCTGACTCCGCTTTCCTCTAATCGGACTTCTTCTTTGAAATTTTTTTCATCTCCAATGAAAACAATTTTTCCTTGATGGGAAGCTATGCAGCCTTTCTCGATAACTCCCACATCCTGCAGGGCGCCTTTTCTTTTCGGAATCGAGCCCCTGCAGGTGGCAAGCTGCTCGCATCCCAGAACAGCAAGGTCAGCTGATTTCATCCGGGGTCTTTCTTAGAGGAGTGGTTTTGTTTTTTCTGATGAATGAGGGTGTTTCGTAAGGTTCCCATTTCTTTTCCCAGGCCGGTCTGTTCCAAACAGTTTGATCGCCTTTTGGCTCGAACAGATAGGGAGGCGTTTCGTTCTGAACCCGGAATGGAGGAGGAGTTTTTGGCTCCACAGGAGGGAAGTCTGTTGAATCCTGTGCTTCGGTCCGGGCTGCCAAATCGAATCCAGTGGCAATGACTGTCACTTTCACCATTTCTTTCAAGCCCTCATCAATGACTGTGCCGAAGATGATATTGGCTTCTGGATGAGCCTGACTGTGAATGAGTTGAGAGGCTTTGGAGACCTCGTGAAGTGTAACATCTTTACCGCCTGTGATGTTGATCAGGACTCCTTGAGCACCCTCTATCGAAGTGTCCACAAGGAGAGGACTGGATATGGCTTTTTGCGCTGCGTCGACAGCCCTGTTCTTTCCTGATGCCATCCCAGTGCCCATGAAAGCCATGCCCATGCCTTTCATGATGGATTTGACATCTGCAAAGTCCAGGTTGATCAATCCAGGTCTTGTGATGAGGTCGGAAACTCCCTGGACAGCTTGCCTGAGGATGTCATCTGCCATTTTGAATGCATCTTGAATCGACGTGTCCAAGTTAACCGCCTGAAGAAGCCGTTCATTGGGAATAGCGATGACTGTATCCACAGACGATTTGAGTTCGGACAACCCTTCCTGAGCCTGCTTGGCTCTGACCTTTCCTTCAAACTCAAAGGGGAGAGTCACGATTGCAATGGCAAGCATGTCTAATTCTGAAGCAAGGTTGGCCAGGATCGGTGTGGAGCCTGTTCCTGTTCCCCCTCCCAAGCCTGCGGTCAGGAAAACCATATCTGCGCCTTGAATGATTTCGATTAATTTTTCCGTATCTTCGATCGCAGCTTCCTTCCCGATGTCCGGTCTGCCACCCGAACCCAAACCTTTTGACAATTTCTCTCCGATCTGGACTTTGACTCTTGCCTTGTTGCTGCTGAGTGCCTGAAGGTCTGTATTGACAGAGATGAATTCGACTCCTTCAATCCCTGCCTGAATCATCCTGTTTATTGCGTTTCCTCCGCCGCCGCCAATACCTACAACTTTGATTTTTGCGCTGAAACGTTCCTCAACCAGGTGAAATTTTAGTTTGTTTTTGATGTCTTCTGTCATTTTTTCCTCCTATGCTTCCTTGAGCCATTCTTTGATCTTGGCCCAAAGGCTTCCTTTTCTATCTTTGGACAGGCCTTTTTCCTTCCACTGTTTGAATCCGTAAAGAAGAAGGCCGACTGAAGTGGCATAGTCTGGCGTGTTGACTCTGTCAACCAGCCCGCCTACACCACTGGGGTCTCCACGTCTAACAGGCAGGTCAAAAATTTCCTCTGCCACTTCCTCTAAACCTTCGAGGAGCGCAGTGCCGCCTGTGAGGACAACTCCAGAATTCAAGGATTTTTCATAGCCCATCCTTTTTACGTCATTATCGACGAGCCGGAAGATCTCTTCCGCTCGTGGCTGGATGATATCAGCTAAAAGCTGCCTGGAAAGAATGCGTGCTTTTTTCCCTCTTCCGACCGATGGAACCTCGATAGTTTCCTGGTCATCGAGCAGGGTGCTGGATACACAGCCGAATTTTTTCTTGATCTTCTCCCCTTCTGGGATAGGCGTCCTGAGGCCGACAGCAATGTCATTCGTGAAGTTATCTCCACCGATGGGGATTATGGAGGTGTACCATAAGCTCCCCCGTTCGAAGATGGCGATTTCGGTTGTTCCCCCTCCAATGTCGATCATGCCCACGCCGAGCTCCATTTCGTCATGAGTGAGGGTGGATTCACTCGCTGCGATTTGGTTGAGAACGACCTGCTCAACTTCGATACCAGCACGGCCAACACATGTCCTCAGGTTTTGGACCGAGGTCGTGGCGCTCGTGACGATGTGCACATTGACTTCGAGTTTTATTCCGCTCATGCCGAGAGGGTCTTTGATCCCATCCTGGTCATCGACCACGAATTCTTGAGGAATGATATGAATGATTTCTCTATCCGGAGGGATGGATACAGCCTTGGATTGGTCGATCACGCGTTTGATATCTTCCCGGGCGATTTCTCTGTTTTTCCCGGAGACAGCGATCACTCCTCTGCTGTTGAAGCTTTTTATGTGTGCTCCTGAGATCCCGACGAATGCTCGGTCGATTTCATATCCTGCCATGAGCTCTGCTTCTTCTTGAGCTTTTTTTATAGCGCTGACGGTGGCTTCAAGATTCACCACAACTCCTTTTCTCAATCCTCGGGATTCGGCGGCTCCTACGCCGATGATCTCGATTTTATTATTCTCTCCGACTTCGCCGATGATGGCGGCGATTTTTTTTGTTCCAATATCCAGTCCAACAATATAACTGTTTTTAGGCATCAAAAAACCTCCTTATTGGCATTGGGAATGAGATTTCCTCGAGGCATACTCTTTCTGGGTTTGATGTAGAGCCGGTCATGCAGTCGGAGGTCGATGTATTCAAGGTCTCCGTATTTTTCCAGCTTGGCTTGCATCCGTGTGTATAATCTGATCTTCTCGGAGAATCGGTCATTACCCAGGATGAGTCTTGTTTGATTCTCCTTGAGCAGGACAGTCACGTTTTCGTATTCAGTCAGATCAAGGACTTCGAGCTGTTCTTTCTCTTCAGGAGACAGACTGCGCAGGCATTCCCAAGCCAAATTTAATTTTCCTTCATAATCTTTTTGAAAGAGGTTTGAATCAATAAGGAGAGGAAGGTTCACTGTCTCTCCTTGCTTAATCTGTTCAAGAAAGACTCCTTCTTCATCGATCACATAGGTGAGGCTGTGTTTCAACAGAGCTGCGGGAGTTCTTGCATGGATTTCGATCTTTAGAGTGGAGGGGAGAATTTTTCTCACACGGACCTCTTTGATCCATCTATGTGCTGTGAATTTTTCTTGGAGAAGACTGATATCCAGGAGAAGGATATTGCCAAGACGTTTCCCTTCCAAAAATTGCTGAATTTCTTGCTTGATTTCAGGCTTCTGGGAGATCACCTCCACTTCTTGGATGTTCAGTTTATCCCAGGAAATCAGAAAGAGATAGGACTGCTGCAGGGAAAAGAATATCCCACCGAGCAGGATGATGTAGAAAAGAATATGTTTGAATTTCAGTTTGACCTTCCTCTGGATCTTTTTCGTCTTGATTTTCCCCCGTCCGCGCTGGAACTGCATCGGTTCAGCGAGGAGGGAATGTGTTCTGTGCCGGACAGTCGGATTGAGGTTATAGGCCATATTTATCCTTTTGGCTCCAGTGTTTTCGCGATATCCGGGATTATCTGGTAAATGT
>DAOVAM010000280.1 GCA_030671065.1 Candidatus Aminicenantota bacterium | reverse complement strand
AGGCCATTGAAGCGTTCGCCAGTGACATTGAACAGGCCGGAGGCCTGCATTCCCACAGCGCTCTCTCCGGCGACGTTCCATCCGCCTGCGGCCTGAATTCCTCGAAAGGAGTTCCCTGCGATATTCATCAGTCCCACAACCTGCATTCCTTGCATCTCTTCTCCGACGATGTTGAATATCCCGGCTGTCTGAATTCCACGAAAGAAGCTACCCGTGACGTTTATGAGTCCTGTGGCCTGCCACCCTAAGAATTCATCTCCGCAAACGTTAGTCAGCGCGGAAAGCTGGAATCCGGAAAGTGAATCACCTGCAACGGCCACGAGGCCGGCGATTTGACCCCCGGTGAAATCAGAACCGCAGACTCCGGCAAATCCGGCCATCTGCAGTCCCCTGACATCATTCTCCACGGCTGTCGCGCCGACAGCCAGGTCAAGCCCGTGAACCTGCCCCACACGCCCGTAGAGCAGGGTGAGATTGATGTTAGTCGAGTCGTATTTGGACTGGTTTATGGAAAGAGGGTAGAAAATGGAGAAATTCAAAAAGAGGTGCCGTTCTTGCGGTTCGCATTTGAGGTCCGTTGCCAGGATGGAAAGGAAGAGACCGGAAGCCAGAATCAACGCAACAATCCCTTTAGTCTTCATCGAATTCTCCTTATCTTATCGGTATCGTTCAACGGAATGATCACCGCACAGTGCTGCAGAACAACGCTTTAAGTATTATAACGAAAAATTCGGGCGAAAGGTTCATGATTCTGTGTTTGACTCCTGATTATTATTGACACTTTGGGGAATTATTAGTATTTTGCTATGGATATGTTTTCAGGCATGCGAATGAAGAGATAGAAATGCTTATTCCCATAGGTCATGAAAGCTCCACTGTCAGAAGGCTGCCGTGGATAACGTTCATCATCATGGCGAGCTGTCTGGTCGTTCATATACTGGTCACTCTCGATTTAAATAAAAGAGAAGGGGATTTAGAGAATGCGGCGCGGGAATTCCTTGGATACTATGTCGAACATCCCTATTTGGAACTCGACCCCGATGCTTTAAACCTGATTTTTGGCGAAAGACTCACCGAGCAGATTCAGGAACAGCTGGACATCATCCGCGAGGAAGCATCGCGGGAGATCCATCTTTTCCGGCAAGACCAGCAGGAGGAATTGAACCAGCTTGCGGAGAATCTGAAGAATATCATTAATGATATCCCTTACAGGAAGTACGGATTCATTCCGGCTAAGGGATCTTTTCTTGGTCTTCTGACTTATATGTTCATTCACGGCGGTTGGTTCCACCTGCTCGGGAATTTACTTTTCCTCTATTTGACCGGCCCCTTTATCGAGGATGTCTGGGGACGACCGATTTACACGGCCTTTTATCTGATAATGGGAATCGGATCAGCCCTTATGTTCGCTCAGCACTATCCTGATTTAGCCGGGCCGTTGATCGGTGCATCAGGTGCGATTGCGGGTGTTATGGGGGCTTTTCTGATCAGGTACTGGAAGACGAAAATTGAATTTTTCTATATTTTCCTTCCTTTCTTTTTCATTCGGGGAACTTTTAAAGCGCCGGCATGGCTGATGCTGCCCTTATGGTTTGCGCTGGAATTCTTCAACGCCAAAGTCATGGACACTATCAATCCTCAGGGTGGCGGCGGTGTTGCCCATTGGGCCCATATCTGGGGGTTTGTGTTCGGTATCGTTGCGGCCATTGGAGTGAAATATTTCCGGATCGAAGAGAAGTATGTTCAGCCCAAAATTGAAGCGCAAACAACCTATGAAGATGAGGGATTCAAGGCGCTCGAAGAAGTCGCACAGATGAAGGATGCGGGAAAGATCGATGCCGCCTATGCCCATCTCGTTGAGGCCGCACGGAGAAACCCGAAACATAAGGAGTTGATCGAGGGCCTCTGGGAACTCGGGGCTGAGATGGGAAAGGAGAGTGAATCCGCAAGGTTTCTCGTTGCCTTGATCGAGAGCGAGGTGAGGCGGAACCAGATGGAGATGGCCTCCGGTCATTTCTGGAAATTGAGAGAGAGGATTCCCCAGGGAACCATCAGCCCGACGTATAAAGTCATGCTGATCCAGTATCTGAAGGACCGCATGGAAGTTGAGGATGCAAGGGCACTGGCCAGTGAACTTCTTGACGAAGTCAATGCCGATTCTCCTCCTGTGTTGCTGATAAATTTTGCCAACACCACGCTGGAGCTGAGCCCCGCTATTGCGGAGCGAGTAGTTGCGTTCTGCCTCCAGCATCCAGAGATCCAGGAGCAGCAAAAGGAGGAATTGAGGACAAAGCTCGGTGAACCACAGAAGATAGCGCAAGTCGTAGCTCCAGCCAGCAGCGGAGAGCCCGAAGCAACAAAAGACGACAGCCTGCATGCGGCTGAGCCTGAGGAATCCGGGCAGATTCCTTCCGCGGATCGGTCCATAAGAGCCACCCGGGCCACTCCATTGAGAATAAACGAGGAGAAACTCACTTTGAACATGGAAGGTGCCGGAGAGAGAGTGCTGACGCTTGACAGGATCCAGGCCATCGCTGCTGCCGAGATCACATCTCTCGATGATCTTCCGTATCTGGTGTTCGACCTTTTT
>DAOVAM010000013.1 GCA_030671065.1 Candidatus Aminicenantota bacterium | reverse complement strand
GACTCTGCTTGCGATTGGTGATGAGTTTAAAGGAATAGCACAGATCATCAGTGAAATGATCGGAGGGGAAGAGTCGAGGAGCAATTTCCGGGATACTCTTGAGAACCTGGCTTCATTCTCTGAGGAGCTGAATGAATTCTTGCGCACAAATAAAGGGGAGGTCAAGGAGAGTCTCCAGGTTTCTCAGCAAGCTGTCCAGACGTTTGAGCAGAGAGTCGAGGAGTTATCGAATAATTTGGATGAGTTGATTGTTCTTCTTAAAGATACGGTCAAAGAAAGCAGAGAGAGCATCAAAGTCAACATGGAAGGCATTAAAGAATTAATCAACAACATTGATAAATCTCTGAAGCTCTTGAACGAATCTTTGGAGAAAATCAACAAGGGTGAGGGGACCCTGGGGAAGCTGATTAATGAGCCGGATTTATACAACAGAGCAGAAGAGGCGATGAATGATCTTGAAAAGGTCATAGATCCCATTTCAAAGGTAAGGTTCACTGGCGGATTGAGTGCGGAATTTTATGTTGAGAGCGAACTGATAAAAGGGACGTTCACGCTGGGAGTATGGCCGGTAGAGAATAAGTTTTTTCTGGCTCAGATCATCTATGATCCCTGGCTAGAACAGGCTCGGTATTCTGTCCAGGTGGGTCTCCGTTGGAAAAACTTTGCTCCGAGAATAGGGATCATGGAATCTAAAATGGGCGCGGGGGTCGATTATTACGCCTTCAAGGATAGATTGAAGTTCAGCCTGGAAAGTTTTGATTTCGACCGGATTCCTCATCCTCAATTCAGGCTTCGTGCAAGGTATGCGCCTTTTAAATATTTCCACCTTCTTCTTGGGCTCGATGATTTTGTTCTCGCGTCTAACCGGGAAGTATTCTTTGGTCTGGAGTTTGGGTTTTAATGAAAGTCAAAACAGCCTTTATCTGTCAGAATTGTGGTTCACACTCTCCGAAATGGATGGGCAGATGTCCGGGTTGCGGGGAGTGGAACACACTGATTGAAGAGGTAGAAGAGGAAGCTCCGGCTGAATTTTCTTTCCCCCCATCTGATCCTGTCCTCTACAAAGACATCAAGGAAGCTAAAAAGGATAGAATCGAAACTGGTATCCAAGAACTCAACCCGGTTTTTGGAGGGGGGGTTGTCCTGGGATCTCTCGTGTTGATCGGAGGAGAGCCAGGAATCGGTAAATCGACCCTCCTCCTGCAGATGAGCCGTGACTTTGCCCTTCAGGGAGAAAAGGTCTTGTATGTTTCTGGGGAAGAATCTCTGGAGCAGATCAAGATTCGGGGCGAGAGGCTTGGCCTTCAAAACGGAGCCCTGTATCTTCTGGCAGAAACCAACCTGGAACGTATCATGACTCATGCGGAGAAATTGGCTCCTCAAATCTTTGTCTTGGATTCTGTTCAGACAGTGTTTTCCTCAAAGCTCTCTTCAAGTCCGGGCACGATCAGTCAGGTTCGAGAAGTGGCCAGTCAGGTTTTCCGGTTTTCCAAGAGAAGTCAGGTTTCTTCATTCCTGATCGGACACATCACAAAAGAGGGATCATTGGCCGGACCCAAGTCTCTCGAGCATATGGTGGATGTCGTCCTGTATTTTGAGGGAGAGCGGGATCACAGTTATAGAGTGCTTCGTGCCTTAAAAAACAGGTTTGGTCCTGTCTCAGAATTGGCTCTGTTTGAGATGGGAAGTCGAGGTTTGCAGGCTATCTCCAATCCCTCTGCCTTCTTCTTGAAAGAAAGGCCTACAG
This sequence comes from Candidatus Aminicenantota bacterium, assembly GCA_030671065.1. Taxonomy (GTDB): domain Bacteria; phylum Acidobacteriota; class Aminicenantia; order Aminicenantales; family Aminicenantaceae; genus SOIA01. The sequence continues at coordinate 20,100 of DAOVAM010000013.1, read as the reverse complement.
AAGAAGCAGGGAGCGTTGTGGTCTGCACTATCAAGGGCTCGCGTCCTTTGTTGGCAGAGATCCAGGCTTTAGTTTCTTCCACACTGTTCGCAGGGAATCCGCGGAGGATGACGATCGGTCTCGACCATTTTCGTGTCGCCATGCTGTTGGCGATCGTGGAGAAAAAGATGGGGTTTGGTTTTGCCGGAGAGGACATCTACATCAATGTGGCCGGAGGGCTGACACTCGATGAGCCTGCCTCAGACCTGGGAGTGATAGCATCAGTGGTTTCCTGCTTGAAGAATAAAACCATCCCTCCAGATATAATTGTTTTCGGGGAAGTCGGATTGAGCGGGGAGATTCGTTCCGTCAGCCAACCCCTTGCTCGTGTAAAAGAAGCTTGCTCCCTCGGTTTTAAAACTGTCATCATGCCCCAGGGCAACCTCTCCCATTTAGAGAAGGAAGATATCCCGGAGATCAACCTCCAGGGAGCTCAACATATTAAACAGGCATTAGGAATCATATTATAAGGATTGTTTTATGGCTATTTTTATATTTCGTTTATTTGTCATCGCTTTCATAACGCTAGCAGGGTATTTTTTCCCTCCCTTTAACCTCGACACGTATATCGGAGCAGGAATAGGGTTTATCTTGAGCGTGATCATCGTTTACTTGGAGACCCGGATTCGCAAAAGCGAGTTCAAGATCATCTGGAGTTCGACAATAGGGACTCTTGCTGGAGTCCTATTGGGTTGGGCTCTTGGCTCTATCTACCAGACGATTGCAGACGATGGCTCCACCACGACTTTCATCAGGATCTTTTTTCTTCTCATCATGCCGTACATCGGCTTTTTGGTCGGGACACGAAAGTTCGAGTGGCTTGATCCTCCTTATCTTTTGCAGTTTTTCAGAGAGAAAAACACGGGCAGTGAATATAAAATTCTCGACACCAGCGCGATCATTGATGGACGGATCACAGATATCTGTGATACGGCATTCATCGGAGGAACTCTTGTCATACCCCAGTTTGTTCTCAAGGAACTCCAGCTTGTTGCGGATTCTCCTGATGGAATAAAGAGGCAGAGAGGGAGGAGAGGATTGGAAGTTCTGGATCATCTCCAGAAATCATCCCAAGTGGCCACCATGATTACCGAGACGGATTATCCAGAAGTCGGGGATGTCGATTCCAAGCTTATTGAACTGGCCAAGCACATGGATGGGAAAATCGTGACCACTGATTTTAACCTCAATAAAGTCGCCCAGCTTCAAGGGATTCCAGTGCTGAATATCAACGAACTCGCGAACGCGTTAAAACCGGTGGTGCTGCCCGGGGAGGCTTTAAAAGTCTTCATCCTCAAAGAAGGGAAGGAAAAAGACCAGGGAGTGGCTTACTTGGATGATGGCACTATGGTTGTCGTGGACAACTCAAGGAAGATGATCGGGCAGAATATCGAGATAACTGTCACATCCGTGCTCCAGACAACAGTGGGGAAGATGATTTTCGGGCGTTACAACGAAGAATCTCAATGAAAAGAGTTTCTGTGATCGTGGTTGCTGCTGGCGAGGGAAAGCGCTTCGGATTTTCTAAACAATTCGCACTTTTAAGGGGGAAATCGGTCCTTAATTGGAGCTTGGAGGCGTTTGAGGGTCATGAGGATGTGTCAGAAGTTATTCTTGTGCTGAAGGATGACTCCAGGAACACAGACTATATTGAGCGTTTCAGGAAAATCGCATCCATTGCGAAAGGGGGAGACAAAAGGCAGGACTCAGTCCTTTCAGGATTTCATAAGATCGATCCGGAGAAAGCGAGGATTGTCTTGGTCCATGATGGTGTGAGACCTTTGGTCAGCAAGGAGCTGATTGACCGGGTTATTGAGGCGGCCCTGGAGAAAGAAGCTGTTGTTCCAGCGGTTCCGCTTAAAGATACCGTGAAACTTGTCGATGAACAGGTCGTAACGCGGACTCTAGACAGGGATAAGCTTTTCCTGATTCAGACACCCCAGGGATTCCTGTATTCTACGCTCAAGGCCGCTCTGGATGAGTCAAGAAAAGATGATTTTTATGGAACGGATGAGGCGTCTCTTGTGGAAAGAATCGGGAAAAAAGTGACTGTCGTCCCGGGGGACCCGAAGAACATTAAAATCACCACTCCTGAGGACATAAAAATCGCGGAGGCTTTCCTTGAAGATTAGGATAGGGCTTGGCTATGATATTCACCGGTTGGAGGAAGGACGGAAACTTTTTTTGGGAGGGGTGGAGATCGATTTCCCGAAAGGCTTGAGAGGCCACTCAGATGGAGATTGCTTGATACATGCCATTATCGATGCGCTCCTTGGAGCATTGGGAAAGGAGGACATCGGTCATCATTTCCCGGATACAGATGCCCGGTACAAGGATGTGCGGAGCACTGAGCTGCTGGAGAAAGTCATGAGTCTGATGAGCGAGAAGAACATGGAGGTCTTGAATATCGATGCGATTATCATTGCGGAGAACCCGAAACTCGCTCCTCATGTTTCTCGGATGAAGGAAACCTTAGGTCCCATCCTTAAAGTGGAAAAAGACAGTTTAGGGATAAAGGCCAAAACAAATGAAGGGCTGGGAGCACTCGGGAATGAAGAGGCCATCGCATCCTGGGCTCAGGTGCTTGTCCGGGAGATAAAGTGAGCCCTGAAGAGAACGCTATCTTTAAAGAGTGAAGATTAAGTAAAAGGACTGGGCCTTCCTTTTTCATTCATTAGAAGAGAAACAAAGATCGACCTCTCTGAGCTAGGAAAAACACGACTTTTTGTTGCTTTGTTCGTCCGCACAATAACAGAGCTCCAGTTTGACTTTTGCCAGGAGTTAAAGGGATTGTTGACATGGATTAACTATGAGATTAATAATAAAATAAACGTGGAAAATGGAGACCTGATTTCATGGAAAGAGTGAGAGTGCGATTTGCTCCCAGTCCAACGGGATTTCTCCACGTGGGAAATGCGAGGACCGCTCTGTTCAACTGGCTTTTCGCCCGCCAGAATAACGGCGTTTTCGTACTCAGGATCGAGGATACGGATGTAGAGAGGTCAGAAACCGAGTTTGAGAAGAGCCTGATGAATGACCTCCGCTGGCTGGGGCTGGGCTGGGATGAAGGGCCCGACGCGGAGGGAGATTTTGGCCCCTACCGACAGTCCCAGAGGCTTGAATTCTACAGGAGTCACACTCAGAAATTACTGGACGAGGGAAAGGCGTACTACTGTTTCTGTTCTCCCGAAGAGATTGAGAAGGAGAGAAAGAAAGCCCTTGCCGAGGGAGGAATGCCGGTTTACAGTGGAAAATGCTGCTCCCTGTCTTCAGAGGAGGTCCAACGGAGACTCGATTCAGGCGAGACTGCAGCGGTCAGACTTCGAACCCCGCACACAGGGGACATCAGCTACGACGATTTGGTCAGAGGGAACCTCAGATTTGACTTGAGTTTGATCGGGGATCCGGTGATCGTTCGTTCCAGCGGACTCCCGGCCTACAATTATGCGGTGGTCATCGATGATGCCTTGATGAAGATCACTCATATTATCAGAGGCGAGGACCACATCTCTAACACTCCTCGCCAGCTCCTCGTTTACGAAGCACTGTCTTTTTCTCCTCCCCGGTTTGCCCATTTGTCCATGGTCATGGGCAAAGACAACACCCGTTTGAGCAAGCGCCATGGAGCCACAGCTGTCGAACAGTTTGAAAAAGATGGGATCCTCTCTTCGGCCCTGTTCAATTACCTGTCCCTTCTGGGATGGGCACCTCCTGATGGACAGGAAGTGTTAGCCAGGGAGGAATTGGTGAGCCTTTTTGACCTGAAGAAGGTCAGCCGGTCATCTGCCATTTTTGACTACGACAAGCTCAGTTGGATCAATCGCCAGCATATAAAAGAGCTCTCTCCTCGCCAGAAAGCGGAGTTAGCCTATCCCCATCTGCATAGAGCCAAGTTCTTGCCCGAAAAAATGTCTGAGACGCAATGGGAATGGCTTGAGAAGGCCGCTGAGAAACTGGCTGAGCGCATCGATCGCTTTTCTGACATTTCACAGGAAGCGGCAGTGCTGTTCGAATTTTCTCCTATAGATGTGGAAGAGGAAATAAAAAAAGAGTCGAATACGGAATGTGCTTTCAACGTGATTAGACTTTTTGGAAAGAAAATAGCCTCGGTTAAAGAATTTGACTACGATAAATTCGCTGAAATGGCGAAGGAGATCCGGGAAGAGACAGGATGTAAGGGGAAGGACCTGTACCATCCGCTCCGGATTGTCCTGACAGCTAAAGGCTCGGGGCTCGACCTGGATAAATTCATTCCCCTGGTTGAGGAAGGGGCCAAGCAGAACTTTCCTGTGCCCGTGAAGAATTGTTCGCAGCGGGTGTCTGAGGCATTAAAACTATTGGAATGATTGAAACCTCCTGAATCCAGAGAGAGAACGCAATGAAAGATAATAAAAGAAAAGAGAAAAACAAAGACAAAACAGAGGATGTGACCAAAGCCACAGTGACTCCTCCCCCAAACTTTATCCGCGATATCATCGAGAAAGACAGGAAGGAGGGGAAGAATGAAGGCCGGGTTCACACCCGTTTCCCGCCCGAACCGAATGGCTATCTTCACATCGGACATGCCAAGTCCATCTGCCTGAATTTTGGTCTGGCTGAAGAATACGGAGGCCTCTGCAACCTGAGGTTTGATGATACGAACCCCAGCAGGGAAGACGTGGAGTACGTGGATTCCATAATGGAGGATGTCCGGTGGCTTGGATTCGACTGGAAGGACAGGCTTTTCTACGCGTCCGATTACTTTGAGCAGCTGTATGAGTATGCTTTGCAGCTCATCAAGAAAGGCAAAGCGTATGCCTGTGACTTGAGTGCCGATGAGGTCAGAGAGTACCGGGGGACCTTGACTGAACCAGGCAAGAATAGCCCTTACCGCGAGCGGTCAATCGAGGAGAATGTGGACTTGTTCGAGCGGATGCGGAAAGGAGAATTTCCCGATGGTTCCCGTACGCTGAGAGCTAAGATCGACATGGCGTCTCCGAATTTGAATATGCGGGATCCGGTCATGTACCGTATTCTTAGGGCCTCTCATCACAGGACAGGAGACAAATGGTGCATTTATGCGACGTACGATTGGGCCCACGGTCAGTCGGATTCTATCGAGGGGATTACTCATTCGATATGCACTCTGGAGTTTGAAGATCACCGGCCGCTGTATGATTGGTTTATCGAACAATTGGGCATCTTCCACTCCCAGCAGATTGAGTTTGCCCGTCTCAATCTTTCCTACACCATAATGAGCAAGCGAAAGCTCCTTGAGTTGGTGGAAGAAGGGCATGTGGGAGGATGGGGTGATCCACGGATGCCGACAATATCAGGCCTGCGGAGACGAGGATACACCTCTGAATCCATCCGCGACTTTTGTGAGCGGATCGGAGTAGCCAAGAGAGAAAGCACTGTGGATATCGTCCTGCTCGAACACTGCCTCCGTGAGGATTTGAATGAGCGGGCACAGCGGATGATGGTGGTACTTCGTCCACTGCGGCTGGTCATCGATAACTATCCGGAAGATCAGGAAGAAGAATTAGACGCTGTGAACAATCCTGAAGATCCCTCGATGGGAACGCGGAAAATCCCGTTCTCGCGAGTCCTGTATATCGAAAAAGAAGATTTTCGTGAAGACCCACCAAAAAAATGGTTTCGGTTAGCCCCTGGACAAGAGGTAAGACTGAAGCATGCGTATTACGTCACTTGTACTGACGTTATCAAGGATGAGCGAACAGGAGAAGTCGTAGAACTTCACTGCACGTATGACCCGGAATCTCGAGGAGGCTGGACAAAGGACGAACGCAGGGTGAGGGGAACTCTGCACTGGGTTTCTTCCTCCCATTCCTTCCCTGTTGAAGTACGCCTGTATGACTATCTCTTCACTGCGGAAAATCCCGGCGAGACTGAGGAGGGCTCGGATTTCAAATCCAGCTTGAATCCGAATTCACTCGATATTCTTTCAGCCTGCCAAGCTGAGCCGAGTCTTAAAGAAGCTGAACCGGGAACGCGCTACCAATTTCTGAGACAGGGATATTTCTGCGTGGATACAGCTGATTCAGTTCCTGACGCACTCGTGTTCAACCGCACAGCGACTCTGCGCGATACCTGGGCCAAGATAGAAAAGGCGCTTAAGATGTCTGAAAAATGAGAAGCCGTATGTCCTAACTTACAGAAATTGAATAAAATAAGCCGTTTGAACACCCTCATCGAGGCCCTCAAGCCATCTCCATCCCGTGTCAGCAAAATTTTCATCTTGAAGGATGCGAAGAATAAAAAGATCGCAGAGATCATCCAGCTGGCTAAAGCCAGGCAAGTCCCTTTTCTTTTTGTTCCTAAAGATAAGCTTGAAAGACTCGACCGAGGCCATCAAGGTGCAGTTGCGTATGTTTCCCCGAAGGAATTCTTCTCTCTTGAAGAGATCTTGTCTTTATCAGATGTTCCCCTTTTGGTCTTGCTGGATGGAATCGAGGATCCTCAGAATCTTGGGGCGATAATCCGGATTGCCGAGGGAGCAGGAGTGGACGGTATTGTTCTTCCTGAAAGAAGGTCGGCGGGACTCACAGAGACAGTCGCGTCGGTTTCTGTCGGAGCTTTAGAATACATTAAAGTAGCAAGAGTGAAGAATATGGCCAGGACTATGGATGACTTGAGGCGCGGAGACATATGGCTGGTGGGCGCTGAGGGCGGGCAGAGCGAATCTTGGCATGAATTCGATTACAGCCTTCCAGTTGGCCTGGTCTTTGGGTCTGAAGGAAAAGGACTTCGCCCTCTTATAAAAAGAAAATGTGATAAAATCCTTTCTATCCCTCTTTTTGGGCAGATAACCTCTCTAAACGTATCAGCCGCAGCTGCGGTATTTCTTTTTGAAGTCATCCGGCAAAGAAATATAAAAAAAAATGAATAAAATAAAGATTAACGCGGTAATAGGTAAAAAAGAAGAAAAAAAATGTCAAAAGAAACCGCGCTCCAGAGGGAATTTTATCTTCGCGAGGACAGGATTGTGATGGTGAAGGAAAAGGCTCTCTCTGAAAGCGAGGCTATAAAACTCGTCCAGAAGGGAGACAAAGAAGCTTACCAGGTTATTGTGGAGCGCTACATGAAGAGGGCGTATTATATAGTTTTGGGCTTTGTCCGGAATTCGCAGGATGCCCTGGATTTGTCTCAGGAGTCGTTTATAAAGGCTTTCCGCAAGATTAAACGTTTCGATCCTGAACGGCCCTTTTTTCCATGGTTTTACAAACTTCTGAAAAACATCTGTCTCGATCATATCAAGCGCAAGAATCGCGCGCAGGAAATACCTCTTGACGAAATCCGTGTTTTCAAGGAAGAGAAGGAAGATAAAGAAATGAAGGAAATCCTCTGGAAAGGAATTGAGAGTCTTCCCTTTGAACAGAGAGAAGTCATCATCCTGCGCTATTTTCAACAGTTGTCCTACCAGGAGATTGCAGAGATCACGGCGAAACCCGTGGGGACTGTCATGTCTTCCCTTTACTATGCCAAGAAAAGGCTGAAAGAAAAGATTAAGAAATTCATGAGTCCTGAACGGTGAATCAAAAGGAGTCTGCTATGGACCATCAGAAGATAAAAGAGCTAATTTCCCCATACTATGACGGAGAGCTGGATGAAGAGCAGAAAAAGCTGGTGGAGAAACATATGGGAGAATGTGTGGAGTGCAGGAAAGAGTTTGATGAAATGGGGAAGTTTGAGGAGGTGATGAATCAAATGAAGTTAAAAGAACCCCCAAAGGAGGCATGGAAGATGTATTGGACTTCGGTGTATAACCGCATGGAAAGAAGAATCGGATGGATTTTATTTTCCATCGGGGCTATAATTATTCTCTTTTTTGGAGGATACAAATTAGTGGAGGGCCTGATTCAAGCTCCCGATGTTCCTCTTCTGTTTAAGGTTGCGATCCTGAGTGTTTTGGGAGGGCTGGTGATGCTGCTGGTGTCCTTAGCAAGAGAGCGGATTTTTGTCCGCAAAAGAGAAAGGTACAAGGAGGTCGAAAAATGATTATGGTGACCACAGATTTCGTTCCTGGAAAAGAGATTAAAAAGACATTTGGACTTGTTCGAGGAAATACCATCCGTGCTCGCCACATCGGGCGCGATATTAAAGCCGGATTGAAGAATATTGTCGGAGGGGAGATCACAGATTACACAAAGATGATGGCTGAATCTCGAGAGCAGGCTCTTGACCGGATGGTCGAGGAGGCGGAAGGATTGGGGGCAAACGCTATCATCAACATTCGCTTTGCAACTTCGATGATCATGCAGAGTGCTGCTGAGATATTGGTCTACGGCACGGGTGTTGTCGTCGAATAAAATCTTTATACGGACTCCTGAGCAAAAAAGGTAGCCTGTTGTTTATGATCAGCAGATTGGCTGCACTTTTGCTGTTGATGGTGAAGACGAAAGTGTCCCTGCGCGCCTAGCGTGGCCGCCTTGCACTCCCTAAAAACAAAAGCATCTCCATTTCCGTGATGGGCAAAACTATGATGGAGTTTCAGCAAAGATCAGGCTGGGTGTTGAGAAAATCGTTTGAAGGCGGAGCGGGCATGGTTCCTCTCCCTAGGAGAGGAGAGCGAAGCCTGAAACCGAGCTGACTTTGACTCGCTGGGGCAAAGTCTGCGTGTTTTCGATGCACTCAGCCTGATCTTTAGCACATCTTGTTATAATGAGTTTGGAGATGCTTCGCCTAAAAACCCCTACCTTGACAATAATTCAAGCAACTCTATAGAAGAGGCGGGTATACAAGACCTGATTTTTTTCTAAACCGATGAACGAAAAAAAGAATTTTTATGAGTTAGAAAAGGAAATCGTTATCCTCAAGGATAAGATGGATGAGCTTCTGTTGAGCGAGAACCCACAGGAGAGGAAAAAAATCCCGCAGATCAAGCAGCGTATCGAAAAAGAATGGGAAAAGATCCGTCCACAGATCACTCCCTTGCATATTGTCCAGCTAGCCCGTCATCCCAAGCGGCCCTACACGTTGGATTACCTTGACTATTTGACCGAGGATTTTATGGAGATTCACGGCGACCGCCGCGCGCGGGATGACCCGGCTTTAGTGACAGGTTTTGGCTTCTACAGAGGACGCACTGTGGCATTTATCGGGCATCAGAAGGGACGGACAACAAAGCAGAGAATAGATCGCAATTTCGGCCAATCCAATCCAGAGGGCTACCGAAAGGCGCTGAGAGTTATGAAGCTGGCTGAAAAGTTCGGGCATCCGGTTGTGACTCTGATTGATACGCCAGGAGCTTCCCCGGGGATCAGGGCCGAAGAGCTGGGCCAGGCCGAAGCCATAGCCTTCAATCTGAAGGAGATTTCAAAGCTGAAAATTCCTGTTGTCAATGTGGTTATCGGGGAAGGAGGAAGTGGAGGAGCGCTCGCAGTGGGTGTAGGAGACGCTATTTTGATGCTTGAGTATTCTTTTTATTCTGTAATTTCACCGGAAGGTTGTGCGGCCATTCTCTGGAAAGATCAGAAAGCGACCTCTCAGGCAGCCATGAGTTTGAAGATGGGAGCAAAAGACCTGTTGGGGATGGGGATCATCGAGAAGATCATCCCAGAACCTCCCGGAGGTGCACACATCGATTTTGAACAGACATTCAAGAATGTGGATAAACAGCTGAACCAGACTTTAAAGAAACTGGAGCAGATTTCTCATGAGGAAAGACTGGAGGGAAGATACAAAAAGTTCAGAGACATTGGAGAGTTTTCAGAGAAATGAAAAAGCAGATTCCTGCTGTCAAAGGAACCAAGGATATTCTTCCCCGAGAAGCCAGGGCCTGGCAGAGTGTCGAAACTGTGGTCAAGAGGGTGTGCGAACTCTATGGCTACAGAGAGATCAGGACTCCCATCTTTGAGGCCACAGAGCTTTTCGAGAAAGGGACGGGAGAAACATCTGACATCGTCATCAAGGAGATGTACACTTTTAAGGATAAAGGGGGACGGTCCTTGACTTTGAGACCGGAATACACTCCTTCAGTCGTGCGGTCCATCATCGAAAACCGGCTTTATCTCAAGCCCGACCCTTTGCGGTTTTACTTTATGGGCCCCATGTTCCGCTACGATAAGCCTCAAAAGGGACGGTTCCGTCAGTTTCACCAGCTGGACGTTGAAGTCTTTGCCGAGGAAGATCCGGCGGTCGACGCGGAACTCGTAGAGATGGCAGATTTCCTACTCAAAGAATTGAAAGTCTCTGAGATACAGACTCTGGTGAATTCTGTCGGGTGCAAGGTGTGCCGGCCGTCTTACATCACAAAACTGAGAACGCATGCGCAGAAGGAAAAACAGGAACTGTGCGAGGACTGCAAAAGGAAAGTTATCACCAATCCTTTGAGGATCTTTGACTGCAAGCTGGAGACCTGTCAGGCCATCGCTAGGGATTTTCCCAAAATCACGGATTTTCTCTGCCCGGAATGCAAGGAGCATTTTAAGAAGTTTTGCGCGAACCTGGAATTTTTCGGATTAGAATACAGGATTGAACCCCGGTTGGTTCGAGGGATAGACTACTACACCAAAACGACTTTTGAGGTCATCTCTTCTAAACTCGGTGCTCAAGATGCGATTCTTGGCGGGGGAAGGTATGATGACATGATGAAGGAATTCGGAGGGCCTGATATATGTGGAATCGGTTTTGCCATGGGGATGGAGAGACTGCTCTCGGTCGTTCCGGTCACAAAGCAGAAGGAGCAATTCCTGTATCTTGCCTATTTGGGGGATGAGCCCAAAAGAGCCGGCATGATCCTGGCCCAGTTTTTGCGGAAAGAAGGGGTGGAATGCCTGATGGAATACAGGGAGAAAAGCCTGAAAAACCAGCTGAGTCGAGCGAACAAGTTGGGAGCAACATGGACTTTGATTATCGGTGATGACGAAGTGAAAAAGAGGAAATATCAACTTAAAAACATGGTCACAGGCCAGCAGACAGAGTGTAGCCAGGAGGAAATACTGAACATCATCAGAGAAAATACTTGAGAAATTTAACGTGTATGAAGCAGGGTTGATCCAATGAGCAAGGCTAAACCGTCAGAGTGGAAGCGGACGCATTATTGCGGAGATATCCGCTCTGCGCATGCAGGCAAGGAAGTCACCCTCTTTGGCTGGGTCAACAGACAAAGAGACATGGGGAACCTTGTTTTCATTGATCTTAGAGATAGAGAAGGCATGGTTCAGGTTGTTGTGACATCAGAGAATAAGAGCCTCTTGGATGAGGCGAAGAAATTCAGGATGGAAAAAGTGGTGGCGGTGAAGGGGAGAGTGAAAAAGAGAGATGAAAAATCCCGGAATCCTCAACTTCCCACGGGTGAAGTCGAAGTGACAGCAAGGGATCTGAAAGTTTTGAGCACGTCCGAAATTCCTCCGTTTGTCATCGCTGACCCCCCTCAGGCAACTGAGGAGCTGCGTTTCAAATACCGATACTTGGATATGCGGCGACCTTCCATGCAGCGCAATATCAAACTCCGGCACCAGGCAGCTCTCCGCATCCGTAACTTCTTGAACGAAAAAGGTTTTTTGGAAATAGAGACTCCTTTTTTGACCAAATCCACACCTGAAGGAGCCAGAGATTACCTCGTGCCCAGCCGAGAGTACAAGGGGAGGTTCTATGCTCTTCCGCAATCTCCCCAGATCTTCAAGCAGATTCTGATGATTTCAGGCTTTGACCGGTATTTCCAGATTGTCCGCTGCTTTCGGGATGAAGATTTAAGAGCGGACCGCCAGCCCGAATTCACTCAGATCGATATCGAGATGAGCTTTATCGACCGTGAAGAGCTGTTCAATCTTAACGAGGCTATGATGGCTTCTGTCTTCGAGCTCGCAGGAGTGAAGGTTGAACAGCCATTTCCCCTCTTCACTTATGAAGAGAGCATGGAAAGATTCGGCTCGGATAAGCCTGACCTACGCTCAGAGAGGGAAATCAGAGATTTGACCAAGATAGGAGGGAATCTCGGGTCGACTCTGATACAAAATGCTCTCTCCGAGGGAGGAGTTTTAAAAGGATTGGTGGTGGAGAAGGGAGGCGATTTCTCCCGCAGCCAGCTCGATAAGATCAATCAAAAAGCAAAGGATTTCGGGGGGAAAGGAGTCATCTGGATAAAGAAACAGGGGGGATTCAAATCGTCCTTGAAGCTGGATGAAAAGGATTTTGGGCTCATCTGGGACACGCTGGATGGACAGGCCGATGATTTGGCGCTCTTGGTTGTGGATGAGAAATGGATTGCCTTGAGGATATTGGGAGAGTTGAGGAGAGAGTTAGTGTGCAACTGTGAAGAAAAGGAAAAGACATTCAAATTTGCCTGGATCACAGACTTTCCTCTCTTCGAATGGAGCGAGGAGGAAAGTCGTCTTATGTCCATGCATCATCCCTTCACCTCGCCCCATGAATCCGATCTGGGTGTTCTGGAAAAGGAACCGCTCAAAGTCCGGGCCAAGGCGTATGACCTGGTTCTGAACGGCGTCGAGATTGGAGGAGGCTCTATCCGAATCCATGATTTAGAGCTTCAGAAAAGAATCTTCAAGATACTGGGTTTGAGCTCAAAGGAAGTGACAGAGAAGTTTGGATTTTTCCTGGAGGCCCTCACATTCGGCGCTCCTCCTCATGGCGGTATTGCTTTGGGTTTTGACCGGATCGTGATGCTCCTGGCTGGAGAAGAATCCATCCGGGATGTCATTCCCTTCCCTAAAACGACGAGTGCCTTGTGTCTGCTGACAGGCTCTCCCTCAGAAGTGGGCTCGGGGCAGCTGAAGGACTTAGGCCTGAAAAGAATAAAAGAGTAATCCTTATCGGATCTTATTTTCATTGATCAGCCTGGCTAAATATTGGTCTGGTTGACAGGAGTCATGAAGCTTTGATCGGCCGCGTCTCGGCAATGAATGTTCCGATCACGGCAAGGATCATAAAGACGAAGATTCTCCAGAGAACCCTGGGAGCCATTCGGACGAGAAGCTGAAGGATCGAGAAGACCTCCCCTGTGTTGGGTGTTGCGAAATATCCCAGAAGAGCGTTAGAGACGGCATAGAGCAATCCGATCAAGGCTCCACAGAGGACGCTCATAACGATCCTTTTAGGAAGAGTTGCCCCTCCGGCCCAAGCCGTTGTTGCAGCTGCCGCAAAGGCAGGAATCCAGAGAACCAACCACCAAATGTCTCCAAAGCTAGGGATGTGACCCATATGGTTGAAATACACCACATCCGTTGAACTCAACAAGAGAGCTCCGGCCAAGGCACAGAGAGGAACATGCCAGCGTCTTGGATTTAAACCTGAGCGGAGTTTCCGACGCTCACGAACGCGGCGGCGGACATTCAGAGGAAAGTTGTAGAAAAGATCATAGACAGCATGCTCAAGCAGTGCGCCTCTCTCTCCGAAAACAGGTACGATGTGCGCGGCTCCTGTTGCCCAGTGCCCAGCCATGAAACGGGCAAGATCAGGAAAGCGGTAAGCCATCTGGATCGGAAAAGCCAGATAGCCGATGTATTTGAAGAAACTCAAAGAGAACGCGATGTTGTAATCTTTGAAGTTTCTCTCTCGAATAACGAGTGCGGTCACATACAGCCCCCGGACGAGTGAGCCCGGAGAGATAGGAATAACCTGGAAGAGTCCGAGAATAATGCCTGCGTGCAGCGTTGCCTCCTGCCAGGACAGCTCTGGATGAAGCCTGACATAGATCAAGGCGACTGCGACAGAAACAACCTGTGTTATCGGAACCGTGCAGACATGGACAGCGAGGCTTTTCAGGTATTTCTGGATGAAAGGCTCTTTTATCTGGGAGTTGATGTGCGAGGCTTCTTCGCCCGTCAGGATACCGTTCTTCTCTCCCTGGGATATGGTCTCTTGCAGCCACTTCTCTCTGGCCTCCGCCTTGAAGTAGAGACGCAGGGGCCGGACAAAAATGTTATCCAGCGATTGAAGAAAAAATCGTCTATCTGAAAAGAAACGGTGCATTTTTGCCGGAAGTATGGAAAGCGGCAGGTGGGCAAAAAATCTCGAAGGATACCTGGACAGCCTTTCTGTCCGCCTCTCATTGACTCGCCCTGCTCGATGCCAGCGGATGAGAGACTCAGCGATTCGAGCTCTGACTGCACGGCGGAAGTAATTCAAGCTGGTCAACAACTGGCCGTAGTGCTGTCTGTAGTCCTTTCGCCCCCTGAGCTTCCGGAGAAAATTCCCCAGGAAAGGAAGGAGTCCCAAGATGTAAAACATGAATGCCAGGAATCTCTTTCTCGCCAGTTGTTTTGATGTGTTCTCATCGATGAAATTCCTGATTGCCCAACTCCTGATACTGCTCTTCAGGATGGATGACCACAACCCGGGACGAACGATCAGTTTAAGATGATGATGCGGGATGTCAGGCAAGGAATTCCGGTAGTTTTTTTCGGCCTGTTTAAGTTCCTCGAATGCCTCTTGCATGTCGGAAAAGTCCTCGGGATAAACGTCCATAAAACTCTTGAGCCGCCTTATGTTGCCCCGATCAAACTGGACCAGACTCCCTCGGACAATTCCCTTTAAGATGAGCTTGAAATCAACTGGGCTCATTGGAAGAAAGAGATGGAGCGCCAGTCCAGCCCGAAAATCAACAGCCACATGTCCTTTGGCAGGATCAGGATCGGATGCAGTCCTCTTGAGGACGTTAGGCTGGCTTTTGCATGTCCACCATTCGTATTGACGAGCGAGCTCAAAAGCCCCCATCTTGTGCATCAATCGAACAAGCCGTCTCATGAAGGTGCGTTTCGCACGATACTCAGGAGATCCCAGTTCATCCTCAGGATCTCCTGGTTTCCATTTTTTCCGAGAATCCAGGTTGTCATCCGCTTCGAGACGCCACACTCGTCCGTCGATCCACTCGCTGATTTCCCCACAGCTTCCGAGCGTGGAATCAACAAAGGTGGCTAGGATATCCACTACAGCATTTTGAGAGCCGAGGCGCAGGCTTGCGCCCCGCCGGATGAATTTTTGCCAGAGGGCGCCAGCTCTGACTGCGTCCGGATTGACCTGGAGCGAAAAGGGGCCCTGAAAACCGGCCGCATAGATAATGTTTCGGAAGAATTTAGAAAATCCGGAGGGAGGGATGAAAATCTTCATGGCGTAGGAATCCCCTTGATGAATCCCCTTGATTTGCCCTGTTCGAGACTCGATGTCTTTGACTTTGATCTTGTAGACCTGGCCGGCGAAACCCCCTCCTACAAACTTTTCTACTTCTAACTTTAACCGTGCGGTCTCTGGTGGAACGACCCCTTTGATTTCATAGGAGAGTTCTGTGCCAGGATCATAACGCTGGATGCGTTGGGGCCGTAAGATTTTTTGGTTTTGGAAGGCGTCATTGAGCCTGAAGCAAGTTTTTACCGAGTAATCAGTTTTCATTCACGGTGCCTTTGTGAGGACTAGAGGACCATTCTGGGCTTTATTCCAAACGGTTCCTGTGTTGCTTTCTAAAGAAAAGCTTATAACAGAGGAAAGATTTGTTGTCAACGTGAGGAGAAGTCCTCAGCGGGAAAGAGAATGGATTCTTTCTTTAGAAGACTATCCAGAGCAGGCAGAGGTCTTTATCCCGAATGAAATTTGAGAGGAATGGATTTTTTCAAAGAAGGCCTGTGTTTTGATTGAACTCCTCGATCAAACGGTCTATCTTGTCCGCATGCGATTGGATCCTTTTCCAGTAATCAGGGAAATCTGTCCACTGGGCGTTCAGTTCGTCTACATCCTTTCCTTGCTGCTCTACCCAGGTGTAATATTTCAGGTTGTGAATCCGCTTTCTATCATAATGGTTCAGTTCGAGCATATGGTCGACCTTCACTCCGAGAAGAGAGCAATGATAGTCTCTCATGGCATCGTTTTCAGAGTATTTTCCATGGGTTTGTCGGAGATCCTCCAGACGACTTGTGTAAAGCTCCATGGAATCGGTGAAAACGGTCAGGATAATGTCTCTGGAGGTGAGTTCATAGTATTTAGAAAACTTGAGCGATGCCAGTAAGTTGCTCACACTCGAAATCCCCAAGAGGGAGAGGTTATTCACGGTGTTTTCGGCTACTCCCTGTTTTTTGAGGAATGCTTTCCCAGCCGGTTCGTTGAAGAGTCGGATGAGGCTCATGCAGTCACTGTCATCCACAGCGATAACCATATCGGTGTTCCGGACATTGTGAATCCATGGTACGTGTTTATCCCCGATCCCCTCTATCCGATGACCTCCAAAGCCGCTGAGGAGAAGCGTGGGACATTGAAGGGCCTCTCCCACTGCGGTTTTGCAGCCGGGAAATTTTTCTTTGAGATAATCTCCGCAGCCCGATACTGTCCCGGCCGAAC
Organism: Candidatus Aminicenantota bacterium; assembly: GCA_030671065.1. Taxonomy (GTDB): domain Bacteria; phylum Acidobacteriota; class Aminicenantia; order Aminicenantales; family Aminicenantaceae; genus SOIA01. The sequence continues at coordinate 3,774 of DAOVAM010000013.1, read as the reverse complement.
CAGATGTGGCCACAAAACCTGCAAACCGGTCTTCTTCTGCCATGATCTTCCCGAGGGCTTCTTCGGCTGCAGGCCCTGTGACAGAGTTATGCCAGAGATAGTTGCCAAACTCGTCGAACTGGTTGAAGATCATGACGTTTTCTCGTGTTTTCAGGAGTTCCCAACACTTGTCGAAAATTTCTTTGACATTACTCTCGCAGCCAGGAGTTTTGATCACTTCGCCTGCTATATGGGAGAGCCACTCAAACCGCTCCAGGCTCATTTCCTCCGGAAGAATTGCGATGGATTCGCAGGCCAACAGAGCGGCATTGTAAGCCCCGCCGCGGCAGAAGTTTCCAGTGGAAGGCCAGACCGCTTTTTGATGGGCAGGGTCGAACTGACCGGTAACGAGTCGAGGGACCAGGCATCCGAAAGTGGCGCCCACTTTATGGGAGCCTGTAGGAAACCACTTGCCGACTAAACCGATAATAGGGGAGCTGACGCCGGTTAATTCTTCTGGAAATTCCAATGCATTGACAGCTCCGAAGCTTCCTCCTTTTGGAGAAGGTTCATTCTTCCAGGTGATCCTGAAAAGGTTCAAGGGATTTACATCCCACAGCCCGATTCCTTTGAGTTTCTCTTTTATCTTGGCAGGAAGAAATTCGGGATTCTTCATCTGCTTGAAGGTGGGGATGATGATATTGCGTTCTCTGGCCCGGTCGATAGCTTTTTTAAGCTGGCTGTCATCCTTTTTAAGGTCGATCATAGTCAGAGAGCTCCTGAGTGTTTTTGAATGAAAACCGAATCATAGCCAGTCATTTTTTTTGTGAACTCTACACGTATTTGTCTTTTTTCCTCTTTTTGAGGGCTTCGACGACGTCTTTCACTTTCTGGTCCTGGCTTTTGTGAGCGATGAGAAGGGCATCTTCAGTGTCCACGACGATGATATCCTTTACCCCTATCAGAGCTGTGAGTTTGCTGGGATTGTTGACAAGACAATTCTGAGAATCCAGGATGAGGCTTTCACCTTTTATGGCATTCCCGGCTTCGTCCTGTGTCCATATGTCAGCTAAAGAAGACCAGGCTCCCACATCGGACCAGCCAAAGTCACCTCTGGCCATCAGGACTCCTTCAGCCCTTTCCATAAGCGCATAATCGATGGACGTAGAAGGAATCTCCTTGAACAGAGAAAGGATCTGTGTCTCATCAGCGGCTTTTAGGGCATCCAGGATTTTAATCCAATAGGAAAACATATCGGGTGCAAATCGTTCAAGTTTTTGGGCGAATACATCCGCCTGCCAGATGAACATCCCCGAATTCCAGAAATAATTCCCTTCTTTGAGGAATGCCTCCGCCTGTTTGTGCTCTGGTTTCTCTTTAAATTCCCGAACAGTATAGAACGGTTCATCCAGGGAATAGGAGGGATTTTCTGCAGAAAACTGGATATACCCGTATCCTGTTGCAGGATACAAAGGAGGGATTCCGAAGGTTACCAGGCAGTCTCCGCTTGAAGCAGCAGTAGCTGCAGCCTTAAGCTTCTGGAGGAAGAGGGGGGAATCCTTTATGAGATGGTCAGCTGGCAAGGCTGCCAGGATAGCTTTTGGATTCTGGAGATAAATCCGGGCGGTGGCTAAAACTAGCGAAGGAGCGGTATTTTTCCCGATCGGTTCTATCAGAAGATTTTCATTTTGGAGATCAGGAAGGAGCTTTTTGATGATATCGGTTTTTTCAGGATTGGCAATGGTGTAAATACTGCTCAAAGGGACTTGGGGCGAAAGACGATCGATTGTCTCCTCGATCATTGTTTTCTTGCTGACAATGGGGAGAAACTGTTTCGGTTTATCCTTCCGGCTCACCGGCCAGAATCGCGTGCCTGCTCCTCCTGCCATGATGACCACGCGAAAATCCATTTTACACTCCTTTAGACCGAAGATGAGATGTTGAGCTTATACAAGAAAGATTGAAGCAGAAACTCTGTTTCTGCACAAACGATAAAATCAGTGAATTCAAAATCAATTCCAGGTTGAACTTGAAAAAAATTCTCTGAGTTAAACACACCCCCAGACTCAAGCCTGTCCTAACCTTTGAATGACATCTTCGAGGATCTTTTTGACTTCATTCTGTATATTTTCCAGGTCTTTTTTCGTGTCCCCTTCGAAGCGAAGGACCAGGACTTCCTGCGTGTTGGAAGCGCGTACCAGACCCCATCCCTTGGGAAAGATGGCTCTAACCCCATCGATATCGATGATGGGATATTTTTGAGAGAGTTCCTTTTTGACTTCATCCACGATCTTGAATTTGACTTCATCCGAGGCGTAGACTCTGATTTCAGGAGTGTGAAAAGTTTTGGGCAGGTCAGAGAGCATCACAGATATTTTTTCGTCTGACCGCGAGAGCAGTTCAAGGAGACGTGCAGAAGAATAGATCGCGTCATCAAAACCGAAAAACCGGTCTGCGAAGAAAATATGACCGCTCATCTCTCCCGCCAGAAGGGCTTTTTCTTCTTTGATTTTTTTCTTGATAAAGGAATGTCCTGTTTTCCACATGATGGAGCGGCCGCCTAATTTTTCGATTTCGTCATACAGGACTTTCGACGCTTTGACTTCTGAGATGATCGGGGCGCCAGGATGAGATGGAAGAATATCACGAACGAAGAGCACCATGAGTACATCTCCCCAGATGATGCTTCCCTTATCGTCTATAACGCCGATCCGGTCTCCATCTCCGTCGTACGCCACACCCAGGTCAGCGTTCGTTTCTTTCACTTTATGAATCAGATCCTCGAGGGCTTCAGGGAGTGTCGGGTCCGGATGATGATTCGGGAATCGGCCGTCCATTTCACAGTAGAGTTCGATGACTTCACATCCCAGTTTTCTAAAGATGGGAACGGCAACCACGCCGGCGGTCCCGTTTCCGGCATCCACGACCACTTTCAGCTTTTTTTCCAGCCTCGTGGTGTTCAAAACGTATTCCTGGTATTCAGGGACGATGTTGTAGTTTTCTTGAACTGTGCTCTCTTCCTCTATAAAATCTTCGTTCTGAATAATGGTGAGAATGTCCTGAATGGTGTTTCCATACAGCGTTTCCTCTCCTACCATCATTTTGAAACCGTTGTAGTCCGGAGGGTTGTGGGAACCAGTGATGATCACTCCGGCCTCCATCTTTTTATCGTACATTGTGAAATAAAGAAGAGGAGTGGGGATGATACCAAGGTCGATAACTTGACATCCAGTAGAGAGGAGGCCTTTGGTTAGCGCTTTAGAGAATGCAGGAGAGCTGAGGCGGCAATCTCTTCCCATTGCCACTTTCTGACTTTGGTTCTTCCGGAAATACGTGCCGATTCCCTTGCCCAGCAGTTCGACCGTTTCCTGAGTGAGGTCTTTATCGACGATTCCTCTTATGTCATACTGTCTGAAAATTTCAGGATTGATTTTCACCTGTTCCTCCTAATACTCATGAATCTGACACAATCCGGAAAGAGGGGTCATTTCTTTCTTTCCTTATCGCTTGTTTCATATCCAAATGATGCACGATTCACTCGATGCGGGAACACTTGATTGCCTATCCGTTTGGCGAGTGTTATTCGTCCCCTTTGAACCGTCGGGATTCACAATTTAAACTCTTTCTGTTCGGTCAATATTTTGAAATTCTCTTCGATCTCATCCCATTTGTCCTGCACTTCAAGGATGAATTCGATGAACTCCCGGACTGCCCCCTTTCCTCCGGGATGTGAACAGACAAAATGGCAGATTTTTTTTATCTCTGGATGGGCATCCGCCACAGCACCGGCCAGAC
>DAOVAM010000258.1 GCA_030671065.1 Candidatus Aminicenantota bacterium | reverse complement strand
AAGGAAAAGGATGTTTTTGTGTCAGATAAAAAATTGGATTCGATAAATGGATAAACACATGTCTCGAGAATGGGCACTCAAATTAATATTTCTCTTGGTAGTAATCACTCTGATGATTATCGGCGGTCTCCAACTCTATACGCACAGGCATTATGAGATGCCCATCGTTACCGGTCCAGGAGTTACAAAAGTTGTCAAGCTGAGCGAATTTTCAGAAGGATTGAAAGGAACAATGGCGGATACCGATGTTTTTTTCCTGGAAGGAAAAGAAGAAGGCGGGAAAGTTTTCATCATGGCCAACACTCATGCCAACGAACCGGCCGCTCTCCTGGCTTCCTTGATACTCATCGAAAACGCAGTCGTCGAGAAAGGAACCCTTATCATCATCCCCCAGTTCAACCACAGCGCGAGCCGGAACACCAGGCCTGGGGACGGATATCCTCTCTACTTCGAGATTCCAACCGAATGGGGTTCCAAAAAATTCAGGATGGGAAACCGGGACGCCTCTCCCCTCGACCAGTGGCCTGACCCGGATGTTTACATTCATTATCCCGACAAACAGCTTCTTTCTTTCATCGATGTGAGGAACACGAACAGAACATGGCCGGGGCGGCCAAACGGTCCCTTAATGGAGCGGGTGACACACGGAGCTATGCAGATCATGAGAGAAGAAAATGTGGATATGGCAGTGGATATTCACGGCGCTGAAACTATGTTCCCGGTGACGAACTGCATCGTGGCCCCAGACAAATCCGTGAGGATCGCCACAATGACCTCTCTCACTGTTAAGGCCAGAGAAGGATTTGAAAGCCATGTCGAGCCTTCGCCTTCAGGTTTCCGCGGGCTTTCCCACCGGGAAATCGGCGATTATTCGGAGACGATGCCCTTTCTACTGGAGGCTCCTATTCCGTTTCTCGATCAGCCGACCGGCCCAAAGACGGTGAAGCTGCTCCTGGACGGCAAGGACCCCTTTTTGCTCAGCCTTTCAAAAAAAGGGAAACTGTTCGTGCCCTATGACGAGACAGGATGGTCGATGGAAAAACGCGTGGGGCAGCACTGTTCTGTTGTCCTGGAGTTAATGCAGCAATTTTCAAGAAGGCTCCCTGAGAAAAAAATCGAAGTCCGGGATGTGCCGCGCTACGCCGAAGTGGTGAAGAACGGCGTCGGATATTATTTCCATGACCCAAAGAAAGCGGATAAGGATAAGGTGATTCTGAACTGATTTCAGGTTTGAGTAATATAGAGGCATGAGATATTCGTTTATGAGGCTGAGACGAGAATCGTCATGACCTGGCTTATGTGCTAGATAATAATTTAGCATTCATAAAAAAGGAGATAAAAAGTGAGATTTAAAAAAGCATTTTTAATATCTTTTTTGATTGTTGCGGTCCTGGCGATGGCCTGCGCTTATGCGCTTTACTCCCAGAAAAGCGATAGAGAAGAACCATTACTCTGGGAAAATCCCGAAAGAGGGTGTACAGTCGTCCTGGTTGGCAAAGATGCTTCGACAGACAGCTCGGTGATGACCACTCATACCGCTGACTGCAGTATTTGCGATTGGACCTGGCGGCATGTTCCCGCTGCAGACCACAAGCCCGGTTCGATGCGCAAAATCTACTATATCAACCAGATCAAGACCTGGCCTCCTGAAACTGGCGGCAAATGGGAAATGTACAAAGAAAACGATACAGGTCTTGAAATCCCGCAGGTCCCCCACACCTATGCCTACCACCATGGAGTTTTTGGGTACATGAACGATCATCAACTGGCCATCGCAGAATCCACCATCGGGAACCTCCCAAAGATGAGGAACCCGACTCCTGCAGCTAAAATAGACACCACGACACTGACACTGATCGCCATGGAAAGATGCAGGACCGCAAGAGAAGCCATCCAAACCATGGGAAAACTGGCCGAAGAATACGGTTACGGGTATCACGACTCGGGAGAAATGCTGGCAGTGGCAGACCCGGATGAAATCTGGGTGTTCGAGATCATGCCAGTCGGTCCACTGTGGACACCGAAGAGCGGGAAACCGGGCGCTGTCTGGTGCGCCCAGAGAGTCCCGGACAACCATGTCAGCGTCTGTCCGAATGAGTCCCGGATCGGCGAGATCAACCTCGACGATCCCGACTATTTCATGGCTTCTCCGAATGTTATCTCTTTTGCTGTAGAAAAAGGCATGTATGACCCGAAAAGCGGGAAATCCTTTAACTGGAAAAAAGCCTATTCTCCCAGTGAGTACAGCGCCACCAGCAGCGGCGGAACAAGGGCACGGATGTGGCGCTTTTTCGACCTTGTCGCCCCTTCCGAAAATTTCAGCCCGGATACGCCCAACATGGAGTTTCCTTTTTCAGTGAAGCCGGATAAAAAACTTTCGCTCCAGGATGTTATCGACATCACACGGGATAAATACCAGGGAACGCCGTTTGACACGGCCGAAGGCCTGAGGGGCGGCCCGTTCGCCAATCCCAACTACCATCCCAGGCCTGTCAGAGTGGTCGATAAAACGTACAATACGCCCCGCACCATCAGCGTTAACCGCGCAGAATACACAACAGTGACCCAGAGTCGAGGCTGGCTGCCAAATGCGATCGGAGGGCTCGTATGGCTCGCTTTCGGCGCTCAGGACACTGCTTGCTACATGCCACTGTACGCAGGAATCACAGAGATTCCCCATTCCTACAGCATCGGAGACCACTGGGTGTTCAACAGGGAATCCGCGCGTTGGGCGTTTGATTATGTGGATTTTCATGCTCTGGTGGCCTACTCCCACGCCATCCAGGACATCAACAAAGCCCAGGACAAATGGGAAAAAACTGCCATTGAAAGAGTCCCATCTATCGACATTTCAGCAAAAGAGCTCTACAAGCAGGATCCGGAACTGGCCATTCGTTTTTTAACCGACTACTGCCTGAACAATGCCAATAAAGTTATCGAAGCCTGGTGGGAACTTGGCGACCAGCTCCTCGTCAAGTACAATCACCTGAGCATCTACGACACCAAGAACAGAAAGCGCTCCAACCTTCCGTATCCT
>DAOVAM010000217.1 GCA_030671065.1 Candidatus Aminicenantota bacterium | reverse complement strand
CGATTATATCGAACGCCCGCGAGAGGCAGTCATCTCGCCTTATGATACTGAGCTTTTCAAGGTTATCGAGAAAGAAATCCGGGCCGCGTTTCCTGATTCTCTCACAGTACCCCATCTTGTCATTTACGGTACAGACTCAAGGTTCTACAGGGAGAAAGGGGCGGCCTGTTATGGATTTTTTCCAGGCCCAGTCACGATGGAAGAGTATCAGTCCATCCATGGGAATGACGAGAGAATCAGAGAAAAAAGTTTCCGGGCGGCTGTCCGGATCTATTACAATGTCGTGAGACGCTTTTGTGAGACGAAGGACTGATCGCATCATTTCGTAAAAAAAAGAACCGGAATGGAGAGGATTCGAGAGGTGCGCTGAGCTTTCTCTCCCATCCTTAGAATATGTGTATTTGTCAGTTGAAAAAGACACGTGTATGGTCTACAATCTGCTGAATGAATAATGTCAGTTTTAAGTGGATGCGGTCTTTTCGAAATCAAGGCCATTTTCAATAATTGCCTTTTTAAATAAAATGCGTCAATTGAATCCCAGAAAGAATTGAAGGAGGCTTCCATGAGAAAATATTTTTATGTCTTATCGTTTTTACTGATACTGGCTATCGCGATACCAGGATTCCTGGAGGGTGGGGTCGATATCAAAGATACAAAGCTTTTGAGTCAGCCCGCCATCAGCCAGACGCATATTGCCTTCGCGTATGCGAATGACCTGTGGGTGGCTAACATTGACGGTAAAGGAGTTCGACGATTGACCAGTGCTCAGGGAAGCGAGTCCAATCCTGTTTTTTCACCCGATGGAAAGTTGATCGCTTTCAACGGAGAGTATGACGGGAACGTGGATGTCTTTGTTGTCCCCGTGGAGGGCGGTGTTCCCAAGCGGCTCACCTGGCATCCGGGTTCCGATGTTGTGCGGGATTTCACGCCCTGCGGTGCTTCCGTGCTGTTCATCTCTTCCCGGAATACATTCACCCGTGGGTATTCCCAGCTTTTTACTGTTCCCGTCGAAGGCGGCTTTCCCGAGTCCCTCTTGATTCCCAACGCGAACAGAGCCACATTCTCGCCCGACGGCAAGAGGATGGCCTACACTCCGCTGCGGGAGGCATTCCACCAGTGGAAGAACTACAGAGGCGGTACGGTCTCAGAAATATGGCTCATCACATTCAGTGACTACTCAGTGGAAAAAATTCCCCAGCCCGAAGGCCGCTGCAATGACACAGACCCGATGTGGATCGGGGAGAAGATCTGTTTTCGTTCGGACCGGAATGGAGAGTTCAACCTGTTCTCGTTCGACCTGAAATCTAAAGAGATCAAACAGCTCACTTCTTATACGGATTTTCCGGTGATCAAGGCTTCAACAGGTGGCGGGAAGATCATCTATGAGCAGGCCGGGCTTCTCCATATCTTTAATGTGGAACAGGCAAAGAGCACCAAGCTGACCATCGGGGTGGCGGCGGACCTGCTCGAGGTGCGGCCCCGATATGCCAAAGATTCACGCTTCATCCGGAATGCTTCTGTATCTCCTTCCGGGGCAAGGGCTGTCTTCGAGTATAGAGGTGAGATCGTCACGGTCCCGGCAGAGAAAGGAGACGCGCGTAACCTGACAAACACCACCGGTATCCACGAGCGGTCTCCAGTCTGGTCGCCAGATGGGAAGTCTATTGCTTATTTTTCGGATGCGAGCGGTGAGTATGAGCTCCACGTCCGGCCGCAAGACGGCAAGGGCCAGGTGAAGAAATATAAAATGACTGGGTCTGGATTTTACGATTCTCTTGTCTGGTCACCGGACAGCCAGAAGATCTCCTATGCGGATAACTCCTGGAGTCTCTACTGGATAGACCTCAAGAAGGGTGTCTCGAAAAAGATCGCATCGGAAAAAATTTTTGGGCCGGGCGGATTCAGAACCATCCATTCGGTCTGGTCTCATGATTCCAAATGGATCGCCTATACTCTCAACACCGCAGCCTACATGCAGAAGGTGTATGCGTATTCGCTCGATAGAGATAAATCCTATGCGGTTTCAGATGGGATGAGCGATGTCAGCGAACCCGAGTTCGATAAGAGCGGGAAATACATCTACTTTTTTGCTTCCACCGATGCGGGTCCGGCCAAGCAGTGGTTTGCCATGTCCAACGCGGATATGGAGATGTCGCGTTCGCTCTACCTGGCTGTTTTGCGCAAGGATATCCCTTCTCCTTTGGCTAAAGAAAGCGATGAGGAGAAAGGGGTCACTGATGAGAAGACGCCTGAAAAAGAAGAGCCCAAGTCGAAAAAGAAAGGGAAACAGCCCGCAAAGAAAGAAGAGCCCAAGAAAGGCTTCTCTATCGATTTCGACGGCCTGAAATACAGGATCATCGACCTGCCTGTTCCGGCCGGAGCCTACTTCCGTCTTCAGGCTGGCAATGAAGGAGAGGTTTATTATCTGGAAGCTCCTGCAGGCAGCCGGGGATCCTTTGCCGGTGAGACCAAGCTGAAGAAGTTCGACCTGAAAAAGCGTAAAGCTGAGGATATCCTGACAGGAGTCAACTGGTTCGAAATTTCAGCCGATAAAAAGAAAATCCTTTATATGTCGAGAAACACTTATGGAATCATACCTGCGGGGCCTAAAGCGAAGCCCAGTCAGGGAAAGATCAAGACCGATGCCATCGAGGTACGGGTCGATCCCACAGCGGAATGGAAACAGATTTTTCATGAAGCCTGGCGGATCAACCGGGATTACTTCTATGCGACCAACATGCATGGTGCAGATTGGGAAGCCATGAAAGACAAATACGCTGTATTCCTTCCTTTTCTGTCCTGCCGGAGCGACCTGAACCGTGTCATCCAGTGGATGTGCAGTGAGCTGGCTGTCGGTCACCACCGGGTCGGAGGGGGAGATTATCTCACACGGGCTAAAAGAGTCCCCGGCGGTTTACTCGGTGCCGATTATGCCATAGAGAACGGCCGCTACCGTTTCAAAAAGGTTTACGGCGGGCTCAACTGGAGTCCGCAGCTCCGCTCTCCGTTGACAGAACCCGGAGTCGATGTGAAGGCGGGCGAATATCTCCTGGCTGTTCAGGGAAGAAAGATCCAGCCGCCGGAGAATCTTTACAGTTTCTTCGAGAATACTTCCGGGAAGCTTATCGAGATCACCGTCGGGCCGAAGCCGGACGGAACCGGTTCCCGGACTGTCCAGGTTGTTCCTGTGAGCAGTGAGTATTCTCTGCGAAATCGGGATTGGGTGGAAGGAAACCTGAAGAAGGTCAATGAAGCCACCAACGGGCGCGTGGCATACGTCTATGTCCCGAACACAACGACAATGGGCCACATTTACTTCAAGCGTTATTTTTTCCCTCAGGTCAACAAGGATGCCATCATAGTCGACGAGAGGTTCAACGGCGGAGGACAGGTTGCCGATTATTACATTGACCTTTTGAGAAGGCCCTTTGTTTCCTACTGGAACATGCGTTACGGGGATGATATCAAGACACCGGGTGGGGCAATCTTCGGGCCCAAAGTCATGCTGATCAACGAGCTGGCCGGGTCTGGAGGCGATCTGCTTCCCTGGATGTTCCGCAAGTTCAATCTGGGCAAACTGATCGGAAAGAGAACCTGGGGCGGGCTGGTCGGAACTCTGGGTTTCCCGGTCTTGATGGACGGCGGCTATGTCACCGCTCCGAACTTGGCAATCTGGACCGAGGATGGCTGGGTGGTCGAGAATGTCGGAGTCCCTCCGGATATCGAAGTCGAACAGTGGCCGGCAGATGTGATTGCCGGGAGAGACCCACAACTGGAAAAGGCCATCGAAGTCATCCTGGAAGAACTCGAGAAGAATCCGCCGAAAAAGGCCAAGCGTCCTCCTTATCCTGTGAGAGTCAAGAAGTAGAAAAGTCAGTTCGGTGAGTGTCGGGAATTAAAATGACCTGAGCATCCTGCTGGAATCAGAAAGAAGTTTTCAAGGCTTATCAAAACAAGCAGGAAAAGGATCCGGAGGATAGCGAAAAACGCA
>DAOVAM010000275.1 GCA_030671065.1 Candidatus Aminicenantota bacterium | reverse complement strand
CCATGGGCCAGGCATATTCGTTATAGACTGTATGAGGTTTCTTTTCTTCAATTGCTATGATTCTAAGATCTACGTAGGACTTGCCGTGCCACCAATCATAGACAATCTTTTTTCCATCCGGTGACCACCTGGAATAAAGAGCATAACCTTTCTCATTCTTTTGGTCAGTAAGGCGCTGTTTCTTTCCAGTCGTGAGGTCTCTTATTGCCAGGTCTCCCGTCTCCCAATCCACAATCGAAACATACTTTCCGTCGGGGGAAACAGCTCCTAGCCATCCGTCATAGAGAAGATCGGGGCCGGATAAAAGCTGCCGCTCTCTCAGTCCTTTGTCATCGGGAGCGGTCCGGGTTTTGGCAAGTGAGGATAGTTTCTCTTTAGCTATCCTGACTTCTTCGGATTGACCAGGAAAATTATCGAGGACCTTTTGGAAAGCTTCCTGCGCTTGCTTAACGTTTTTTTGTCCCAGCTTTTCATAACAGATCCCGATCTGGAGCTGCGCTTTTGCGGCGATTTCCACGTTGCTCGGAAACCGCTCCACGATTTCGCGGAAAATCTTTATGGCACCCTCCATGTCTCCATCGGCATCCTTTTTGAAAACCGCCGCTTCATACAATTCCTCGCCTGACTGCTGGGCACTGGCCGCAAGGATCATACCAAGAAAAGCCGCCAATAAAAGGACTCCCAAGAAACTCCTTGAAACTTTGACTTTGTTCATCGAATTCCTCCTTCAATTTTATTTCCAGGAGGATAATAACGTTTTTTTCCCGCTCTGTGGTTACGATTGAACAGATTTTGCATTGAGTTTCTGTGGAGACTTTTTCAACCCTCGAATCTATACCCGACTCCCCTGATACTGATGAGGTACTGAGGCCGGGATGGGTCCGGCTCGATCTTTTTCCTTAGATGAACGATATGAGAATCGAGCGTCCGCGGAGAGATGATGGCGTCTCCCCAGGCCTCATCGAGAAGATCATTCCGGGTCACCACCTCCCCTTTTCTTTTGATAAAGAATCCCAGCAGCCTGAATTCCAGAGCGGTGAGATGAACCTCTTCTCCGGACTTGAGGACTTCATGACGTCTGAAATCAACCGACACATCACCAAATTTGAAGATATCCTCAATCTTCTTCTCTTCCCCTGCTCGCCGCAGGATGGCCTTCACCCGGGCCACCATCTCCCGCGAACCCACAGGCTTTATGACGTAGTCATCAGCACCCAGCTCCAATCCCATGACTTTATCTATTTCCTCTGTTCTGGCCGCTGTGAGCATCAAAATGGGGGTTTTCACATCTTCCTCTCTCAGCTTTTTGCATATTTCAAAGCCGTTGAGCTCCGGAAGCAGGATATCGAGAATGATCAGCTGAAAATCTTGACTTCTGGCCAGCATGTATCCATCCCTCCCATTATCAGCGACAGCGACTTCATATCCCTCAAACTCCAGGTCATCCTTCAAACCCATGAGGATGGTCTCGTCATCCTCAACGATCAATATTTTAGCCATCTTGTCTCCCTTTCCGCAAAATCGGAAGTTTGAGTGTCACCCTGGTTCCCTGACCCAAATCGCTCTCCATCATCACATGACCGCCGTGGGCTTTGATGATGTGGTCAACCAGGGTGAGGCCGATACCGCTTCCTTCAATGTTTTTAGAGGCGGGATCGGACGAACGGTAAAATTTCTCGAACACTTTTTTCTGATCGTCTTTACTGATTCCGGCACCCATGTCCTGGACTTCCAAAAACACTGCCTCTTCCTTGAGGAAGGCTCTCAAATGAATCACAGGATTTTTCCCCGAATATTTCACAGCGTTGTCGAGCAGGTTGAACAATGCCCTGGAGATCGCTTCTCTGTCCGCATGAATAACCGGCAGAGGATCCTGAATCTCATTTTCCAAGGTCATTTTTTTATGCGCCATATATTCCTTGAACCTGCCTGAAACTTCCTCGACCAATTCTTTTATAGACAAATCTTCAAACTTGTATTCCTTCATCCCGGCCTCGATCTTTGAAAAATCGAGCATATTTTCGATGAGCCGGCTCAGGCGTTCGCTTTCTTTGTTGATCTTGCCGTAATAGATCTTTCTCTTGTCCTCCCCTTTAACCCGCCCCGCATCGAGCATCTCGGATAAATACCGGATGGACATCAGAGGAGTTCTGAATTCATGGGATACAGTGGAGACAAACTCCGATTTCAACCTGGCTAACTCCACTTCTTTGGCCATGCTCCTTATGGCCATAAACCCACCCAAGAACAAAACCGCCATCACAACCGCCACAATCAGGATGTAAATATTTCGCCTCAGGTTGTACTGCCTGTCCACGGAGTGAGGATATTTCTGGAAAATGCGGATTTGCCAGGGTGGAAAATCTTGATTGAATCCCAGGACAAAAGGTGAACCGAGCTCGGCTTTCCCAGAAGCCGGCTCTTCCTCTCCGGAGATAACTCGCCCGGCGGGATCGACAATCTGAACAAGCCAATCCTCAGGGATCGGAATCCTGTCTTGAATCATGGGAAGTCGATCTTGAATCAGAACGGCGTTATCTACACGGATTCCCAGGATAGTATCTTTCTGAACAGTCGCGGCAGTGATGAGGAAAAGGGCATCGCCGATGATTTCGGAGAAACGGGAAAATTTCCACCTCTTGCTGTTGAACTCGAATAATCTGGCTTGAACAAGGGGTATGACCTTTTCAATAAGAT
>DAOVAM010000054.1 GCA_030671065.1 Candidatus Aminicenantota bacterium | reverse complement strand
TATAGGATAAAGAATGTTTTTGGCAAGGAGATTGAAGACAAAAGTGTCATTGCGAGCGAAGCGTGGCAATCTCTCAAGAAAAAATGTATTTCTTTTTATGAGATTGTTTCACTTCGTTCGCAATGACAGGATAAAATCAAGTCTGAATAATTGAGCAAGTAGAACAGGTTTCCTTTTTTATAGTTTCATCGGCATGAGTATGTACAAATATTTCGTCTCTTCTTCAACTTCCGGTTTCATCAAGACAGAGCTGTTTGAATCCTTGAATTCAAATTGGACATTCTCTGTTTTAACTATGGACAGAAAATCCAGCAGATACTGAGAATTGAATCCTATCTCTAGGTTCTCTCCTTTGTAATCGACGCCAACTTTGTCCCGGGCTTCTCCCATTTCTGGGTTCGACGAAAAGAGCTTTATTTCGTTTTTTTCTATAAAGAACTTTATTCCTTTTGACCTTTCCGTTGAAAACAAAGAAACTCTTCTGACGGCTTCTGTTATCTCCTCTCTCGAAACCGTTATCGTATTCGGGTTATCCTTGGGTATGACGGCCTCAAAATCCGGAAATTTGCCTTCGATGATTCTGGATATCAATGTTTTGTTTTTCACTTTAAAAAAGAGATTGCTCTCGTCAAAGTCGAACTCAATGGATTTGTCTTCAAATTTTCTCAATTCGCTCAAAGTCTTTTTTGCCACAATGACCCGGATTTCTTCCTCTACCTTCAAATCTTTTATGGTATTGATCGTATAGGCCAATCTATGGCCATCTGTGCTCACAAGCTCAATTGAACCATTCTTGAGAACCAAAAGTGCTCCACTGAGATAATATCTCTGCTCTTGTGTGATGGAAAAATAGACTCTATCTATCATCTCCTGGAATTTATTCAAAGGAAGAACGATTTTTTTCTCGAATTTTGGCTCCGGGACTTGAGGATAGTCCTCTTTTGGTAAACAGAGCACTTTAAACTGGCTCTCGCCGGATGTGATCTGCATGGTTAAATCTCCGCTTTCTTTGAATGTAACGTCTTTTCCCACCGGGAGTGATTTAACGACTTCGAACACTTTTTTTCCTGATAAAGTTACAGAACCTGCTTCTTCAATCTGCGCGGGAAAATGAGTTTTCAATCCCACCTCAAGATCTGTCCCGATCAACTCGATCTCCTTCTCTGTAACGTTCACTAATATATTGGCCAGGATGGGCATGGTGTTTCTCTTTTCCACAATTCCCTGGAGAAGCTGAAGTTCGCTGGCTATCTCTTCCTTTTTAATCGAGAATTTCATTTTTCCACCTATTCATGGATAGTATTATTAATATATTAATTAATATAGAGTAAGGTTAAATAATAAATATAATAAAAGCAAATAAAAAGTGAAAATACTTTATAACTTGCAGATTTATCTACTGGATAGAGTTAATCAAGTTGTTCAATTCTCTGTTGAATTCTGGATCTTCGTTGTGCATTTTTTCAATTTTTCGGATACTGTGGATCACTGTAGTGTGATGTTTTCCACCGAATTTCTTCCCGATTTCCGGAAGAGATTTTTTGGTCAATGTCTTTGAAAGGTACATGGCAACCTGTCGGGGAAAGGCAAACTTTGGAGAGTTATTCTTGGATTTGAGCTGAACGAGCTTGATCTGGAATTTGTGACAGACGATCTTCTGAATTTTTTCTACAGTCACTATGTGTGAAACAGAATCCAGAAGACTCTGGAGTGCCTCCTTGGCAAGGTCCAGATCGATTTTTTCACCTTTTAAAGACGCATAAGCGATAACCCGCCGTAAATAACCCTCCAAGACTCTTATGTTGGAATGGACTTTATCTGCAATAAAAAGAGCAACGCTTTCCGGAAGGTCAATTCCTTCAAGCTCTGATTTTTTCCTGAGGATGGCGATACGAGTCTCAATATCAGGAGGTTTCAAATCGGCTTGTAAACCCCATTCGAAACGGGAGCGGAACCTTTCTTCAAGATTCGGAATTTCTTTGGGGGGACAGTCGCTGGAAATGACAATTTGCTTTTGACCATCATACAGATGGTTGAAGGTATGGAAGAACTCTTCTTTTGTCCGTTCTCTGCCGGAAAGATAATGGATATCGTCCATCAGGAGTACGTCGACACTTCTGTATTTCTGGCGGAAGTCCAGTACTTTACCATACTGCAGGTGATTGATCAGGTCATTCATGAACTTTTCAGTGGTGATGTACAGGATTTTCAAACGGCGTTGGTTCTGTAAGGTCAAGTGTCCAATGGCATTCATCAAATGTGTTTTTCCAAGGCCGGCGCCGCCGTAGATGTATAAAGGATTGTATGATTTTGCAGGGCTCTTTGTCACTGCTGAGGCTGCGGCGTGGGCAAACTGGTTGCAGGAACCCACCACGAAGT
This sequence comes from Candidatus Aminicenantota bacterium, assembly GCA_030671065.1. Taxonomy (GTDB): domain Bacteria; phylum Acidobacteriota; class Aminicenantia; order Aminicenantales; family Aminicenantaceae; genus SOIA01. The sequence goes on along the minus strand of DAOVAM010000054.1, from coordinate 7,890 downwards.
TTTGAAAAGTGTAATTCGGATTGAGGTTGGGATTGAGAAGGGGGCCGCTTTTTGATTTTCTTTCATGCGGGGAACGCCGCCGGAAGGATGACGTATCTTCGTCGAAGATATATTTAACGTCGAAAACTTTTCCATGGGCTTCCTGAGAGCATTTATTAATGAGTCCTGAATAGTGAAAGGACAGCCAGTCTTTAAAATAGGAATTGGGGACTTTGATGTAAAGAGAATTCGCTTCCTGGCCAATGAAGGATGTTGGCTCGAACCACGTTTCATAGCTGTTTTTGTCCAGCTGCTTTTGCAGGGTCTGTATGATTTGGAGCCAAGGATTAGATTTATCTGTAGGTTCCATTCTGTTGCCTTAGATTTCCACAGATTTATCCACACCTGTGGAAAATCCTTGCTTCTTTCCTGACTAGGGCGGAGAAAGCGAAGGTATAGTAGCACTCTTGTGTGGGGAATTCAAGAATTTCATGTTTTTTTTTAGAAGTCGAAACCGATCCAGAAATTCGTCCTGAATTTTCCTCGAGTATCCATTTTAAAGGGGTCCGAAAAATCATCAATCGTTATCATTTTGGCAAATTCAAGGTGGAAGGGAAGGCCGAGCAGAAAAAATTCAAACCCATAGCCCCAAGATCCAACGGCATCATATAAGCTCCAACTTGGGGGAAAAAGGGGATTCAAGCTTGGTTCAATAACCCAGATCCCGGCTGGAAAATCTCCGTACTTTGCGCGTGATATATCGAAGAATAAAACTCCACGTATGGGGCCGAGCTGGCCGAGGATCGATGACATTGAACTGACAAGGGGTATCCTGAATTCAGCATTGGCATACCATCCTTCGGTTCCGGTGATGGAATAAAAGTCCATAGAGCGGACCTCGTTATTTCCTCCCCAGTAGGATACATATGGATTCCTCCCCCGGCTGGCAAATCCGTTGAAACGGAATGCAAAGAGGAAATCACTACCGAGATACAGGTATTGACGGAGGTCTGCCCGGACAGTTGTGTTCTGCAGAAAATTGGATACTGGGATAGACTGGGAGAGAGAAATTCTGAAGGTGTTGCCGGCTACAGGACCGAAGGGGTATTTGAAACGCGTGGTTTCTCCAACAAGAGCGATATCCGCTGAAAGAATGTTCCCGTTCCAGAAACTGGAGTTTTGACCGGACCCTTCCCCAAAATAATCTTCTTCATAGTTGTAATAGCCGATAGAGGCCTCTGCCCGGTAGAAACGACTGAACGGGTAAAAAGCACCGAATTGAGCTCCTGTGATCTTTCGGGTTGCCATGGCATATCGAGGATCAATTAAATAAGCAGGCAAGGTAGGATCATAAAGCGAAGCCGAATAATAGAAGAGAGTGTACTGATAAGCGGTAGCCATATACTGAAGCCTTCTTTTTTGGTTGAAGTAAGAGACCTGGTAGGAGCGAAAACTTCTGTACTGGTAAACAGAAAAGGAAACCGTGTAGTCTCCCAAGATATCGGAGAGATTGATCGAACCTCCTCCATAGATCGAGCCATCCGACGAGACGAAGGCATCGATAGGGGGCCTTTGCGCGAGATACAATTTTCCAAGGCCTTTATGGGGCTTGATCTCGTCCTTGTTGATTTCAAGAGATACGAGGGGCTCAAACCGTTCGGACTCCTCTGCGGTAGTCTCTTCATCAAAGGTCACGGTTTTTTCCACCTCTCCCTCGAATTCGCTCATGAAGATCTGGAGCGCGCCCTTGTTGAAGGAGGAGAAGATGAGCTTTTTGGGGTTGTTGGGGAGAGGGGTGGGGAAAAAATTGCCTGTCCGGACGTCTGTGAAGCGCTTCTGTTCCCCTGTTTCAAGGTTTACCGAATAGATGTTATAGGCACCCCGAATGTCTCCGGAAAAATAGACTTCTTTGGAATCAGGAGAAAAATGGGGAGAAATTGTGTTGCCGCTGCCGAAGGTCAGTTGGGTTTTACTTTTCAAATTGTCGATGGGAGAAAGGAAGAGCTTGTCATATTTATCAAGGCGAATCGCGTAGGTCAATTGCTTTCCATCCGGGGAGATGGAGGGTGCTTTCTCGAAAAGGTCATCATCGGTTAAATTCAGGAATGCCTCGGTTTCCAAGTTGACCTTAAAAATGTCGTGGATTCCATTGTCGAAGGCAGTGAAAAGAAGCTCTTTGTCGTCAGGATAAAAACAAGGAGAAGTGGGTTGGTCGTAAGGAATGTAGATTTTTCTCTCTGTATTTCCTGTTAAAGGGTTGATCAGGATGAGCGCATATCTCTCTCCCGACCGCCCAAAGAAAGCGACCGTATCCCCGTCATTTGACCAGGCAAGATCCGCTCCTCTGGCAGGGCGGGCACTGAATCGGATGTATTCATAGTTGATCGTGTATCCGCTCGTGATGTTTTTAATGACAGACCCATCCTTAGTGGAGATGAGAAGAATATCGATGTCAAAGGCTTGGTAGTTCATCGTAAGAACAGCAAGGATATCTCCTGAAGGGGAAACAGCGTGAGAAAGGGCAAAATAATATGGATTCAGAGGGAACTCAGGCCCAAGAGAGATGCTGTAGTCTTCAGGATTTTCTCTGGGGAGAAAGTCCTTGAACCTCCCTCGAAGATATTTCTTGAACTCATGGCTGAACTGTTTATTTGTCATTTTAAAGGCGCTTCTGAGCGGATTCCTTCTTCCGATAAGAGGCGACTTTTTTAAAGATTGCCAGAACTCCCGAATGCCGTCTTTCCCGAACCTTTCCTCGATGAAATCAAACATGGCGTGGCCAAAGTCGTAATCAGGAACCCGGGGTAAGGGATAGCGGGAAAAAAGGTCGCCCGATACGGAAAGTTCTGGAATCCGGTCATTGAGCGTTGCATCGCGGACGATCAAGAGAGACCATGGATCCCAGACGGCCGTGTTGTGTTCGGGCCACCCTTCCATGATCCAACCCGGAGGATAGCTCAAGGCATACGCCCCTTTACCGGGACTCCCGAAGAGAATATCGAATTCAAAAATATGAGAGAGCTCGTGTTCAATCAGAACTTGAGTTTGATCAAGGGTTAAATCTCCATAGATAATGACCCGGTACAGAGTAGGCTCTGCGACACCCAGGAGCCCCTCCTGTGCAGGAAGAAGGTTTGTCTGCTCAAAATCTGTGTAGGTTTTGTAATAGATAATAGGAACCTCTGCAGAGAGGGAATGTTTGATATTCTGGCTGATCTTTTGGTAGGCGCTCTCAGCCATTTCAGCAATGTTCTTCAAGATTTGAGGATTGTCAATGTAATGGAACAGTTTAAAATGTTCTGTTTTATAGGTGTTCCAGTTGAATTTTCCATACTGGACTTTGTTTTTCCCATAGTAAGAAACATAGGAAACCTGGGCAAAAACCTGCGTTGCGCAGAGGAATACAAACAAAAGAAAAAAGATGCGGTGTATGTAATTTCTCACGATCATTCTCCTTGTTAACGTAAGATAAGGTATCTTTGCTGGGCTCTCACTCTATTCAGGATCTGATTAAAGAATTTCCCCTTCACTTTTTCTGCTACATCAAAAAATGCAAAGGGGCCAGTCTGCTTCGGATTTAAGTAGCCCTGGGTTTCTTTAAAGGCTTGTGCGTAAAGAGTTTCTCCTGTTTGGGAATCAATCAGGTAAAGGCTAAGATTAAGAGTATAGAATCTTCTCTCCTCCATGGCTCCCTCGCGGGAGTAATGGTCATCTGAGCGCTTTTTCTTGGTCCGTATGACAGCCTTTCGGATCTCCTCAGTGTATTCAGCGATTCCAGTGAACAGGACAGTTTTCTGTGAACCCGACAAAAGTTCCTTCCAGAAGGAGGCATTTTTAAAAAGCTCTTCACTGTCCAAAGAGATTCTTCTTCTTGAGACTCTCCCTTTGATGATTTGCGTTATTTCGGTGGTAAAAAATGTGACCAGCTCTCGATTCAGATCAAAATCTTCTGGTTCTTTTTTGATCAGGAAATCGGAAACGATGATTTCGTCGAATTGATTGATATCGAGGACAGGTTCTACGGGGACCTGAACAGCCACTTTCGTATGATTGACAGATGAACAGGAAGCGAAATAAAGCAGGATAAGGACGAATAGGAGTTTATTTTTTTTCATCTTTTTTATCCTTTTCTGGGCCTTCTGTGTTTTTCTTGAAGTTCTCGAAGTTTGCTTTTATCTGGCTGTTATTCGGAGCAAGTTTCAAGGCTCTTTCGTATTCGATTTTCGCTTTGTCCCATTGCCCTGCATTTTCGTAAGCTACGGCCAGGTTATTATGGGCAGCAGCAGAATCAGGATTGGTTTGGACCGCTTTTTTCCAGCGAAAAATCGCCTCATCCCATAAGCCTTTTTGAGCGGCTAAGATCCCGAATTGGATCTGGTTGTAATTGACGCCACTGCTGCAGCTGGAAAGGATGAGAGCGAGCAGGATAAAGCTGAGAAAATATGTTGTAAATTTTTTATGCATTAACATCACCTTTCATGTTTTAAGGTACTGCTTTTACAGCTGTTCGTCAAGAAAACATAAAAGGAGTGCAAATTTCATACCATTTTGGAAAGACGGAAATCCAGGGAAAAGGAGGATTGTGATGTCATAAAAAGAGGACAGCTGTTTAGAAAAAGACTCTCTTCATGGAATGATTCTTACATTTGAGCCCAGTTCCTTACTTTTGGATCACAGCCAACAAGATTCGGATTGTGTCCACAAATCGGTTGGATTTTTTTTTGAAATGTGGTATAAAAGGTTTTTTCTAAAGAGCGAGAAAATGCCAAAAGCATGTGAAATTTGCGGAAAAGGCCCCCTCTTCGGGCAAACCCGCAGCCATTCTCATAAAGCGTCAAAGAAGAAGTGGAAGCCGAATTTGCAGCATGTGAAAGCGCAGACAAAATCAGGGACCAAGCGGATATGGGTGTGTACAAGATGCCTTCGTTCCGGGAAAGTTGTTAAAGCTCCCTAGCTCTCTTCACGGTCTTTCCACAGAAAAAATCTCTTTTATACCCGAAAGCTTTTTAATGATTCCATCAAGGTGCCTTATATCTTGAATGATAATGGTGACTCTGATTCGGGCTTTCTTATCCGCAAAAGTGACCACATCTGCTTTGGTGATATTCCCTTCTAACTGGGCAATGACTGTCGCGATTTTGGCGAGAACGCCAGGGGAATCCTCTCCTTTGATCAAAAGCCTGCCTGAATAAGTCTCTTCCGGCGCGTCGTCCCATGAGACCTCAATCATGCGCTCATAATCCAGGATTTCCTTGACGACTCGAGGACATCGTAAAGAATGGACAGTTATCCCTTTACCTGAAGTGATATACCCGATAATGGGTTCACCCTTGACAGGAGAACAGCATTTGGCGAGATGAACTCCTTTGACCTGGATGACGGGCTTTGGTTTTTTGCTCACTTTTGTCACGACTTTCTTGACCAAGGTCTTTTTTTTCTCAACGACTTTTTCGGTGGGGAAGAGTTTCTCCATGAATTTATTCCCCAGGATGATTTTCCCGGATCCGATCAGTGCGTAAAAATCTTCCATCCTCTTTGCCCTGAAGGGGGTTGCTGCAGTAAGGTTTTTAAGAATATTTTTTTTCTTTAACCATTCTGGAGGTCCCTTATACTTCTTGATCTCTTTTTCCCACAATTTTTTCCCAAGAGCCGTGTTTTTCATCCTCTTCTGCAAGTTTAACCAGCGCTTGATGTTGTGCCTGGCCGTGGATGTAAAGGTGATATTCAACCAATTTCTAGCCGGTGTTTTTTCCGGGGAGGTAATGACCTCCACCATGTCTCCTGTTTTCAGGATTGTTTTCAAAGGTGCGGCCTTTCCGTTGATTTTGACCTCGGAACAATGAAGGCCTATTTCTGAATGGATCTTAAAGGCGAAATCCAGGGCAGAGGAGCCAAGGGGCAAAGTTATGACCTTGCCTTTTGGAGTGAAAATATAAATTTCTTCAGGAAGGAGATCGGTTTTGAGACTTTTCAAAAATTCTCGCGGACTCTTCTGCTCTTTGTAAAGGTCGACCATTTCCCGCAGCCAATGGAGCCTTTTGTCCTCTTTCATGATGTGGCGGGGGTCCTTTTCTTTGTACTTCCAGTGGGCGGCGATGCCGTTTTCAGTCAGGTTATGCATATCATGTGTTCGGATTTGAATTTCGACTGTCAGGTTTTTTTCGGTGATGATCGTGGTATGGAGAGATTGATACAGGTTGGGTTTAGGCATGGCGATGAGGTCCCTGAACCGGTGAGGATGATGCGGCCACTGCTGGTGGATGCTTCCCAGGGCTGCATAGCAGTTTTTGACTGTATCGGTGATGAGCCTCAAAGCCAAGAAGTCATAAACCTGGTCGAAGTCAATACTCCTTCTTTTCATCTTGTTGTCGATACTGTAGAGTCTTTTGATTCGCGTGGTGATTTCTGTCGGGATGTTGTTTTCCTTCATCAAGCTTGCAATTGAGACCATTAATTTCTTAAGCTCTTTTTCTGCTTTTTTTCGTCGAGGTTCAACCAGAGATGCTACTTCAAAGTAATCTTCCGGATTGACGAATCGGAACGACAGATCCTCTAACTCAGCCTTGATTCGTCCCATTCCAAGCCTGTTGGCGATGGGTGCGTAAATTTCCAGGGTTTCCCTGGCGATTTGTTTCTGCTTTTTTTCGGATAAGAATTTTAAAGTTTTGAGGTTGTGAATCCTATCCGCCAGCTTGATAAAAATGACCCTTAGATCATCAGTCATGGCGAGGATGATTTTTCTTATGCTTTCTGCCTGCCTTGCTTCGGGGGAGGACTCCTGGACACGGCTGATTTTAGTGACTCCTTCAACAAGATGAGTGATTTCCTTTCCAAAGGCTTGGGTTAGTTCTATGGCAGTCGAATCTGTATCTTCAAGAACATCGTGAAGGAGGCCTGCAATCAGAGTCGTTCTATCCAGTTTCATTTCGGCCAGCATGTTGGCCACTTCCAGTGAATGGCTCAAGTACGGCTCTCCGGAGCGACGCGTTTGCCCTTTATGGGCCTGTGCGGCAAACACATACGCCTTCTTTAAAAGAGTGATATCCTTCTCTGTGTAAGAAGAGGAAACCTTATTCAGGATATCGTCGAATCGAATCATTGCCATCGATTTTCCAGTATTTGAGAAATTCTGTCAGAGTTTATAAGGATTCATTTTTTTTCTTCTTGCAGGATCCAGTTAACCGCATCAAGCAGAGTTTCGGCCACGTAAGCAGGCGTTATACCTTTTTCTTTGAGCTTGGGCAAGGATTCCCGGCCAAATCCTGTGAGACAGAGAATGGGCTTGGCTTCAATGTTCAGACCAAACAGGACGTCTTCCACCTTATCGCCAACCATGTAAGAGTTCTTTAAGTCGATATTCAGGTCTTCAGCAGCCTTGAATCCCATTCCCGGATTGGGTTTGCGGCATTGACAGTCATCCCGATAGTCTGGGTCAGGAGAAAAAAGATAGTGAGGACAGTAATAAATGCCGTCGAAGTGAGCTTTTTGTCTGGCAAACAAATCACTAATTTTTTGATGGATATCTTGGAGGTTTTTTTCGATAATGAGTCCCCTCCCTATTCCTGACTGATTGGTCACGATAACGGCTAAAAAACCGGATTCGTTTAATTTTCTGACGGCTTCGATGCTATAAGGATAAACCTCGATCACACTGAAAGAATTGGGATAGCCTACATCTTTATTGATCGTCCCATCTCTGTCGAGAAACACAGCTTTTTGCTTCATTGAAAAAACCTTTGGCAGGTCTGGTAGACTTCTTCAACGGAAATCTTCATCATGCACCTGTGGTCAAACGGACATTCTCTGTAGCTGCATGGCCAGCAGGGAACATCTTTCTTGATAACGGCAGCCGGCTCCTGGTAGGGCCCTGTGGCACTTGGGTCCGTCGGTCCGAACACGGCAATAACAGGG
>DAOVAM010000007.1 GCA_030671065.1 Candidatus Aminicenantota bacterium | reverse complement strand
TTTTTAAAATGCTTCTTGGCTACCCTATCTAAAACCTGTGCACCATGGGTTTTGACCAATTTTACTCCCGCTTCCTCGACAAGCGGGGAAGCACCTTTGGGAAGATCTGCCCCGATATCCTGAGAAAGATAATACAGTCGTGTCAAAAATCCTTCTCTAGCTAGAATCGAAGCCGCGGCCACTGCTAAATCTTCCTCTGCCTTCGGCTTCTGGATGAGCTCGATATTCTTTCCTCTCTTCATCATTGCATTGAGAACAAAGGCCTTATCTCCAAACTGATCCGTGATGGCGAGCGTGCAGTTCACTTCTTCCAGTATGTTCTCGATGACTCGGGAATGAGCCCAGGCAAGGAGCCGATTGAGGTTCCTCAGCTTGGTGTAAAGCGCGTTATACTTTTCTGGACCGATGGCAACAATTGAATGTGTGTATCCCTTTTTAATCAATCTGGCTAATTCGTGGATGCGGTTATCTGAAAATCTTTTACTGTCTTTGACTCCCAGTTCAGAAAGAACTTTTTCCTGATCCGCGGGGAGAAAAACGCCAGCGGCCACAAGAGGACCAAAGTAATCTCCTTTCCCGGATTCGTCTGTCCCGATGTGTCCTTTCTCGACTGGAAAGAGTTCAGGTTGCTTCATTAGTTCCCTTAGAGTTATCAGCGGAAGAGAAAACGGCTTTTGGCTTCTTTGATCAAATCTGGCCTGAATTTCGGATGAGCGATATTGATCAGAGCCACTGTTCTCTCCTGCAGGTTTTTCCCATGAAGATAGGCCACACCGTATTCTGTGACCACATATTTAACATCCGCTCGAGTTGTGACCACTCCTGCTCCCTTTTTCAGGAAAGGAACAATCCTGGACACTTCATCATTCTTGGCTGTGGAAGGAAGAGCTATGATCGGCTTGCCTCCATTCGAATGAGCTGCTCCTCGGATAAAATCGACCTGCCCTCCAAAACCGCTGTAGATGTAGGTTCCGATCGAGTCAGAACAGACCTGTCCGGTTATATCGACCTCGACAGCAGAGTTTATGGCGATCATGTTATCATTCCGGGATACATTGAACGGATGATTTGTGTAATCGGTGGGATGAGCTTCAAAAACAGGATTATTATCCGAGAAATCATAAAGCTTCTTGGAGCCAAGGATAAAAGTCAAGATCACTTTATGCGGATGAAACGTTTTTTTGGCTCCGGTAATGATGCCGGTTTCGATGGCCTCCATGACTCCATCAGAAACCATTTCTGTATGAATGCCGAGGTCACGCCTCTCTTTTAAGGCGGAGAGGACTGCGTCTGGAATTCCACCGATTCCCAACTGCAGTGTTGAACCATCTTCGATCAGATCGGCAATTAAATGGCCTATTTTTCTTTCGACCTCAGTAAAAGGACTTCTCTCCAACTGGGGCAGCTCTTCGGAAATTTCTACAATTTTGTGCACACGAGAGACATGGATGAAGGAATCTCCCAAAACTCGCGGCATCTCTTCATTGACTTGGGCAATGACTATTTTTGCCTTTTCCGCTGCGGCTTTAGAAGCAAGCACCTCAACTCCGAAGCTCATGAATCCGTGCTCATCGGGAGGGGAGAGATGGAGCATAGCCACATCGAGAGCCATCTGCTCGGAGTAAATGAGATTCGGAATCTGATAGAGAAAGATGGGGATGTAATCTGCGCGGCCCTCATTGATGGCTTTCCTGTCCGCAGGTCCGACAAACAGAGAGTTGTGACGAAAATGACCCTCCATCTCCGGCTTGGAAAGGGGATCTTCTCCTAATAAAAGAACATGAGTAAGCTCAACATCCTTGAGTTCATCCTTTCTTAAAGCTAAAGCGTTCATCAAAACATACGGAGTGGCCGCGTTTCCACTTATATAAATCCGGTCACCCCCCTTGATCACAGACACCGCTTCTTCAGCTGTCACTCGCTTTTTTTTGTAATCATCTACCCAGCTCATTGAAATGCCTCAAACATAATTAATCTTTTTTAAGAGATTGCCACACTTTGCTCGCAATGACACTTGTGAGATTGCCACACTCCGTTCGCAATAATATCCTTTCCAGGCAATGTCTGTCTGGATTAAGCCACCTTGTGATAAATGATTTCTGATCACCATTCCTCTCATCCTCTTCACACTCTTCATTCTGCTGACGTTGAACTGCACTTTGTTTTACAGGCCTGAGTTCTGATTGTGTGACTTTTTTCTCTGGATATTGTGTTTTATTTTTTGTTATTTGTTTTTTTCGTCTTCTGTGTTTTGCTCTTCAGAGACTTTAAGTATTTATCCATTTCGGCCGCTGCAATCCGTGCATCTCCCATGGCCAGGATCACTGTGGCTCCTCCGCGAATGATATCTCCTCCCGCATAAACGCCTTTCATGCTGGTGGCCATGGTGTCCCAATCGACCTCCACATTCCCCCATTTCCCCACTTTGAGTTGAGGAGTCGTCTGAGGAATCAAGGGATTCGGACTGTTTCCGATGGCCACAACAACCAGGTCGACCTCCATGATAAACTCAGAGCCTTCAATGGGCACGGGCCGACGCCTTCCGGAAGAGTCAGGCTCTCCAAGTTCCATTTGAATGCATTCCATAGCCTTGACTTGCCCCTTTTCATCTCCAATGAATTTTGTTGGAGCTGTCAGGAAATGAAACTTGATGCCTTCTTCTTCAGCATGATGAACTTCTTCGACCCTGGCTGGCATTTCCACTCGAGAACGCCGGTAGACAATAGTCGATGATTCTGCTCCAAGCCTCTTGGCAATCCGGACAGAATCCATGGCCACATTTCCGCCTCCCAAGACCACAGCATTTTTCCCAAGGTATACAGGTGTATCGTATTCAGGAAACTCGTAGGCCTTCATCAGATTGACTCGAGTCAAATACTCGTTAGCCGAATAGATACCAATCAGACTTTCTCCCGGAATCCTCATGAAATTCGGCAATCCCGCTCCTGTTCCAACAAAAAAAGCATCATACCCTTCCTTTTTCAAATCATCGAGCGTTGCCGTGAAACCCACAACAAAATTTGTCTTTATCTCAACACCTAGTCTCTCAAGATATTCAACCTCAGCTTGGAGTGTTTTTTTCGGAAGCCTGAATTCAGGAATACCATACACCAAAACACCGCCTGCCACATGAAGCGCCTCAAAAATAGTGATCTGATGCCCTTGTTTGGCCAGGTCTCCGGCCACAGTTAGACCCGCAGGACCTGCGCCGAGTATCGCCACCTTGCGGCCCGTTGGAGGAGGGATATCAGGAATAAACATCTTCCCGTTTTCTCTCTCGTAGTCGGCAATGAACCTTTCCAAATTTCCGATAGCAACAGGAATTCCTGTCGCCTTTTTCGTGGTGCAGACCGCTTCACATTGCGTCTCTTGAGGACAGACACGCCCGCAAATGGCAGGAAGGCTGTTGGTCTCCTTCATCTTGCGAATACTCTTGACGAAATCTCCTATTTCTATCCACTTAATAAAAGAGGGGATATCAATCCCCACAGGGCACCCCATCACACATTGAGGATTGGCACAATCCAGACACCTCTGAGCTTCCTTGATTGCCGCCTTGGCATCCAAACCCAGATTGACTTCATTAAAATCCTGGTTCCGCTCTTCAGGGTTCCGTTCGGACATTTTCTGACGGGCTATCTTCATCCTTTCCTTGACAGGAATAGATTTCCGCAGCTCCTTTCGCCACTCTTTACTGAATTCAGCCTTGAGACTCTGTTTGAGCTCCGCGGGCATTTCTTTCTTATCTGTCATCTTTTTATCTCTTTTTTTTCTTAACGCTTTATGGAAATTGATTTCTTTCCCAGTAACACAAGGACTGGACTTCATCCTCAAAATAGGCTTTCCGTCTGGTAAAAAGCTCTTCCCAATCCACCAGATGGCCGTCAAAATCCGGACCGTCCACGCATGCAAATTTTGTTTTTCCGTCTACTGTCACTCGGCAGGCGCCACACATCCCCGTCCCATCGACCATGATCGGGTTGAGGCTGACCATAGTTTTCACTCCAGAAGTCTTTGTCGCCTCAGAGCACGTGTACATCAAATAAGTACAGCCTATTGAAATGACTCTGTTGATTTCTGATTCTTTCTTGATGATATTCTTCAAGGCTTTGGGAATATAATCTTTGCAGTCATAGTAACTGTCACGTGCTGAGACAAAGAATTGGTCGCTAACTTCCTTGAGCTTATCTTCCCAGTAAAGAAGGAAATTCGCTTTGACATCCAGCAGAGTGATAACTTTATTCCCTGCTTTTTTTAATGCCCGTGCGATCGGATATATGGCGGCAATACCAAAACAACCTCCTGCACAAACAACCGTTCCGTATTGTTCTATCTTCGAAGGCATCCCCAGAGGACCGACAAAAACAGGAACTTCATCTCCTGCATTCAGGAGCGAAAGCTTGTGTGTGGACGTGCCAACGATCATAAAAGCAGTGGTGATGGAGCCTTTTTTTATATCCCAATCGGCGATGGTCAAAGGAATCCTCTCACCCTTTTCATCAGGCATGATTATCACAAACTGACCGGGTTTACATTTCTTTGCGACTTCAGGAGCGTGGACCTCAAGGAGATGGATATTGGGAACAAGCCTCTCTCTGCGCAATATCTTTGCCATCACTTTCCTCTCTTTATTTTAACCGGGATGAAGTTCAAAAGATGATTTTTATAAGACGGAGAAAAACCAAGAGGAATGACAGAAAAATCAGAATCTTCGCTCCAGAGAAAGTTCGCTCTGACCATTCCTCTAGGTACTGCATCTGAGATCTTCACCAGGCTCTTGGTTTTCCCCGATGAAGACTCAATCCATGCGATATCACCGTCATTCAGTTTTAATTTTTTTGCATCTCCAGGCGAGATTGAAATCCACCTGGAATCCCTCAATATTCTCAAACCTTTGGATTCTTGAGTCAGTGAAAGATTTCGGTAGTAATCCAAGTTGTAATCGATAGACAGGAGTAACGGATACTTTTGACTGGTTTCTTCAGGAACAGGAACACGCCTGATGGGGAAAAACCTCTTTTTTCCTTTCTCGTCTTCATGAACAAAGACCTCTTCGTCACTGTCAAGCTTTGCATTTGAAGTCTTTGAAAAACCGGGAATTTCCTTATTCATTTCTTTCAAGATTGCTGAATTGTTTTTAGGATTGAAATCCTTCGCCCCCATCTTTTGTGCTAACCGAGAAACGACCCACCAATCCGGACGTGCTTCTCCCAAGGGTTCAACGATTTTCTTAAATTCTTGAATCCTTCCTTCTGCATTGACAAATGTCCCATCTGTCTCAGCAAATGTTGTCGCCGGAAGAACAGCATCTGCCTTTTTAATATTTTCGCTCGTGAAACTGTCTTGAATGACCAAAAACTCTATCTTCGATTTCTGCAAATCAGGCATGGGACCGGCAAGATACAGGGCTTTCAATTTACCAGTAAAGGCTTCATGGAAGACTTGATCATATGATACGTCCTTGCCCGTATAGGCTTGATTTATCTCGAAAACACCTCTCAGGTTGTTTTCCTGACACAGAGGGAAAACCTGAGCATTTCTCAGGAGGGCCAGATTCCAGAGTACCGATAAATTTTGAATCCCCGATGGACTTTGTGTTAAACCCATACCAAAAAGAAAAGCGGCTGTTTCTCCCTCCTTGAAAAGCTCTGCAGTCTTCATAAGCTCTTCTTTCTGCACCCCGGTTGTCTTGTAGGCCAGAGAAAAATCGTGCTCATCAAGAGACTTTTTAAACGATTCGAAACCCTCCATGCGGGAATAACCGCCATCCTCATCATTCTCAAGAAATGCCTTCGCCAAATAACTCAAAAGTGTAGACTCTGTGCCTGGCTTGTTTTGAAGCCATATTGATGCGTAGCGATTCAGAGAAAGCTCATGCGGACTCGCAACAACAAGCTTTGCCCCCGCCCTCACAGCCTTCAACACTTCCAGCCAAATAATGGGATGGGTGACAGGCAGGTCAGCTCCTGCGAGAAACAGAGTGTTCGCTTTGGAGATATCCTCTATCCTGAAATTCATACTGGCATTGAGGCCTTGTTCCTGACTCAACCCCGAGAAGGCCGATAATGCAGAAAAATCGACTGGGCTCACTCTATTTTCTGTTTTTAATACTTCTCTGGAGAACTTCTGGAGGATAAAGCTATCTTCGCAGGTGATTTGAGATGAGGTCATCAGTGCCGCTTCTTTTCCCTTGTATTTTTTCAATTTTTGAGCCACAAAATCGAGAGCGTCTTCCCAAGTGACCTCCTCAAGCTCTTTATTCACTCGTATCATCGGCTGGAGAATCCTTCGAGGACTGTAAACAAGATCTCTAATCACAAACCGGCCTTTCACACACACCTGCCCCCGATTCACGGCTCCGTCCTGCGAGGGCTTTGAACTCAATATTCTCTCCTCTTTTAACTCAACCTCAAGTTCACATCCCATGCTGCAGAGAGGACAGATCGTTACGGCGGTGTTCTCCGGCAAGGATTCATACTTCATGGCTCTCTCGGATAACGCTCCAGTGGGACAAACATCCACGCAGGCTCCACAGAACTGGCAGCCCGATTCAAGATGGGGCCGATCAAGCACTGTTCCCACAACCTCCTCAGATCCCCTGTAAGTAAAGGAGAGTGTCGAGGCACCCCTCACTTCATGGCACACTCTGACACATCTTCCACAGAGAATGCACAAGTTGTAGTTGCGGTCAAAAAATGGGTCACCTTTTTTAATCTCAAGTTCTCTGTAAATAGAGGGAAACCTGACTTTATCCACTTTCAAAGCATCAACAACATCTTGAAGCTCACAACGTCCATTGTTTGAACACAGGACACATCCTGTGGCTTCTCCGACTTTCCTGATCGTCGACTTAAACTCATCACAATTGTTTTTCTCGCTGCAGACCAAACAGGCATTCGGATGCTCTGAAAGGATAAGCTCAAGAATCTCTTTTCTCAACCTTTGTAGGCTGGGAGTCTTTGTCTTGACCTCCATGCCTTCCTCAGCATACGTACAGCAGGATGGCGGGTAGCCTTTCCACCCTTTGATCTGAACGATACACAGCCTGCACCCTCCAAACGGAGATAAGCGTTGGTGATCACACAGAGAAGGAATGGTGATGCCATTTTCCCTGGCAGCGTCTAGGATTGTCTTTTTGTCTTCGAGTTCAATCCCTTTTCCGTCTATAGTAATCTTCATCATTCGCTCTTTTGACTGGATTTATTGAGAATTCTCTCTTTTTTCTTTCCTGTGTATTTAGATACAGCCATGACTTTTGGCGGGCAGACCTCCAAACACGCTCCACACTTGATACACAAGTCCTGGTCGATTATATGAACTTTCTTTCTTTCACCGCTTATCGCTTCAACCGGGCAGTTTTTCAAACAGAGAAGACAACCGACACATTTCTCCGGCTCGATGTGATAGATGATCAAATCTTTGCAGACCAAGGCAGGACAGCTCTTGTCTTTGATGTGGGCTTCGTATTCGTCCTCGAAATATCGAATGGTTGTCAGGACTGGATTCGGGGCTGTCTGTCCTAATTGGCAAAGGGATCCCGCATTGAGCGTCTTGGCTAAATCCTTCAACTTCTCGATATCGCCCTCTTCTCCTTTTCCTTGAGTGATATGAGTTAAAATTTCCACCAGCTGGCGGGTTCCAATGCGGCACGGGACGCACTTGCCGCACGACTCTTCTTGCGTAAAATCAAGAAAATAACGAGCCACATCAACCATACACGTATCCTCATCCATGACGATCATTCCGCCCGATCCCATCATCGAACCAGCCTTGGTTAAAGTTTCATAATCAATGGGCAGATCAAGCATCTCTGCGGGCATACATCCTCCGGATGGCCCTCCTGTCTGGACAGCTTTGAATTTCTTGTTATCTTTGACTCCACCTCCGATATCATTAATGATCTCTTTTAAAGTCATTCCCATGGGCACTTCAACCAATCCTGTATTGTTTATCTTGCCAACCAGAGAAAATATTTTCGTTCCTTTGCTCCCTCTTGTGCCTATCATGGAATACCATTCAGCCCCTTTATTGATTATCAAAGGGACATTGGCCCATGTCTCAACATTATTGATATTGGTCGGTTTGCCCCATAAGCCTTCTTGAGCAGGAAATGGAGGCCTTTGTCGAGGAAAGGCACGTCTTCCTTCTATAGAGGCCATTAAAGACGTTTCTTCTCCTGAAACAAATGCACCCGCTCCTCGAAAAACATGAATGTCAAATTGAAACTCAGACCCAAGGATAGATTTTCCGAGCAACCCAAGTTTTCTGGCCTGCTCGATAGCATGAGTCACATTTTGTACAGCAAGGGGATACTCCATCCGAACATAAATATATCCCTCGGAAGCCCCGATAGCATAGGCCCCGATGATCATGCCCTCTATGACACTATGGGGATTTCCCTCTAAAAGGCTACGATCCATATAAGCTCCTGGGTCGCCCTCATCTGCATTGCAGATGACATACTTCTTTTCCGAGTTGACATCACGGCAAATTTCCCATTTTTTTCCTGCCAGGAAACCCGCCCCTCCTCTTCCTCTCAGGCCAGAAGCTATGATCTCCTCGATGACTTCTTCTGAAGTCATATCAAAAAGAATCTTGGTTAAAGCCTTGTATCCATCCAGAGCAATATAATCTTTGATGCTCGTGGGATCGATGAAGCCGTTATTCCCGAAAATGATACGTCTCTGCTTTTTATAGAAAGGGACATCCTTCTCGTAGACAATTTTCTCTTTTGTTTTTGGTTCGATGTATAAAAGTCTGTCGACGATTTTCTTGCCGATTATCGTCTCAGCAATGACTTCTTTAATATCTTCAAGTTTTATTCTCTGGTAAAAGATACCCTTAGGCTGAATAACAACAATCGGTCCCCTCTCGCAGAAGCCGTGGCATCCGGTCGTTCTCACATCGACGAGATCCTGCAAACCCTGTTTCTCGATTTCATCCCTAAAAGCCTGAGCGACCTTCAGACAGCCATACGCATGGCAACCCGTCCCCCCACAGATTGTGATACATGTTTTTCGCTTCTTTCGGGATTCTGAAATTTCCTCTCTGAGCTTGTTTAATTCAGTCGTATTGAATTCTTCCATTATTTAGAGCTGTTCCTTTTTTTGTTCATTAATTCTTTGATGATCTTATCCACCTCTCTTGTTTTCAACTGGCCATGGTACTCGCCATCAGCTTTCGCAATAGGACCCAATGCACACGCTCCAACACAGTTGACAGTCTCCAAGGTGAACTGGTTATCCTCGGTTGTTTCTCCGGATTCGATTCCTAACTTTCTCTTGAATTCATCCAGAATCATGGGTGCCCCTCTCACATGGCAAGCCGTTCCCATGCAGACGGTGATCAGATGTTCACCCCGGGGTTTGAGAGAAAAGGCTTTGTAGAATGTGAGAACTCCGAATATCTCACTTTCAGAAATCTTCAACTGCTTGGAGATTCGAGAGACAGCCTGAGCGGGTATGTACCCGAACTTTTTCTGGATCTCGTGAAGGATATGAATGAGCTCTCTTTGATCTCCTTCAAATTC
The DNA here is from genome assembly GCA_030671065.1 of Candidatus Aminicenantota bacterium. GTDB lineage: Bacteria > Acidobacteriota > Aminicenantia > Aminicenantales > Aminicenantaceae > SOIA01. The sequence continues at coordinate 19,981 of DAOVAM010000007.1, read as the reverse complement.
ATCAATAAGCTTTTCCATCTCTATTAATCCTTATAAAGAAGAAGTAATATCTTTATATTCCAGATCAAATCTCTCAGCGATACTCTTCCTGGAGATATTCCCTCGAAAGACATACACACCTCGTGCCAGAGATTGTTTCCTCTTCAAGGTCTGCTCAATCCCTTTCTCTCCTATCTCAACAAGACAGGGAACGACCAGATTGGACAAGACCTTTGTTGAGGTGCGGCTCACAGCGGAAGTGATATTGGGAACACAGTAATGGATGACTCCCTCATCAACGTATGTAGGCTGCTCCAGTGTGGTTAAGCGGCTTGTTTCGATGCACCCTCCCTGATCTATGGCCAGATCGATGATGAGGGATCCTTTTTTCATGGTTTTGACCATATCCCGTGTGATCATGATCGGGGCTCTCTCGCCAGGACGAAGCACGGCGCCAATCAGAATATCTGCGATCTTTGTCATCCGCGCCAGGTTGTATTTACTGGCAAACAGAGTGACTAACCTCCCGGAAGTCATCTCCTCGAGATCCCTCAGTCTATCCATAAAATTTCCTAAAGCGATCGTATGTGCACCCGCTTCGAGCAGGCTTTTAATGGCACTTTTCGCCAGAACACCACTCCCGATAACAACGGCAGTTGCAGGAGGAACACTGACCACTCCTCCGATAATCACTCCCTGGCCACCAAAACTGGTCTGAAGATACTGACCTGAAATAGCCAGGCACATCTGTCCTCCAATCTCACTCAAACTCTCGATAAAAGGAAGATCTCCCTTCTCGTCCTGGACAATCTCATACCCGATTATCGTGACGTTTTTCTTGAGAAGCTCTTCAACAAGGACTTTTCGGGCAACAGCCAAGTGATGGAATCCGAATAAGATCTGATCCTTTTTGACAAGTTTGCATTCTTCTTCATTCAAAGGAGATATGTTAAGGACCACATCCGAACGACCAAAAACTTCCTCTTTTGTAAAAACTATTTTTGCGCCAAGATCACTGTATTCTTCGTTGCTGTATCCCGCTTTCAACCCAGCTCCGGCCTGCACATAAACTGCGTGCCCGTGTTCGACGAGTAATGAGATTCCGCTCGGACTCAAACCCGCTCTATTCTCAATTTTTCCGCTCTCGTTTAATACACCAACATTCATGCCTGCCTCCTGCCATTTACAGGACAAACTATATTAGCAAGTTAATCTTCTTAGGGCAATAAAAACGCAAAAAAATATCAAATAAAGAAAAAAAATGAACTTTATTCTGGATTTTTTCTGATTCTTTCCATAAATTTTAACGAAAATTGGGTCATGAATGGGGATCAAATCTCAGAAATGGATCGGGATTAAGCTTTAACTGACTCCTGGAGCAAAGAGTATCAAGGTTAAAAAGATATAAACAATATAGAGCCCAAGGAGGATAGCACCTTTTGTTTTTCCTAAACGGCATCCGATTCGTATGGCCACAAGCATGGTCAGCACGATCAGGATCATGTAAGGAAACGCAAAGTTCATCACTTTCAGTTCAACTTTTATGGGATTGACAATTGAGGAAACACCGATGATCCAGAGGACATTGAGGATATCCGCCCCGATGATGTTGCCGACAGCCATTTCTCCTTCACCCTTAATTGCCGCGGTCACACACGTGCTTATTTCTGGAAGAGACGTCCCGAAGGCGAGCACGATCAGCCCGATGATTGTCTCAGAAACTGAAAAATATTCAGCTATGCCCTCGGCTGCCCAGATTACGATGTAGCTTGTGACCACAACCCCTGCAAGTCCCATAATGAACACCAGGATCAACCGTTTCAGCCGGGATTTTTGTGAGGAAGATAAATTCTTTTTCCTGGTTTCTGACGCTATTCCTTCAGGACTTTTCTCTTCGAACTGGAGATCCCTTCTTTTGAGGATGAAGATATAATAAACACACAGAATCAAGACAAAAACAGCACCCTCCAGACGGCCGATCGTGCCGTTCCTCGCCAGAATATAAGCCAGGATATCGATCGAAAGAAGAAAAATACCGACTATTTTGAGAACACGACAGTTCACATAGATAACAGTTGGAGCAAGGATAGCAGCCAGTGCAAGGGCAATTCCGTCATCACAAATGACAGAGCCGACTGCATTGCCCAATGCGAATTCAGGCTTCCCTTTAAAGGCGGCTATGACAGAAACAAAAAATTCCGGTGCTGTGGTGGCCATACCCACAAGCACAATCCCGATGACCATCTTGGAAATGTTCAGGACTTTGGCGATTCCGGAGGCTCCTTCCACAAAAAAACTTGCGGATTTGAACAGAATAACAAAAGATGCGATCAATGCAATAAAATAAATAAAGATCATTTGAAACGTTATTTCCTGTAAATGACTTTTCCGTTAAATATGGTCATTTTAATCTCAGCGCTCTGAATCTCTTCGGATGGAATCTCAAAGATATTCCTGGAGAGGACCACAAAGTCAGCGAGTTTCCCCGCTTCGATGGAACCTTTTATCCCCTCAGAAAATTCGGCAAAAGCACCGTTCAAAGTGTATCCTAGAATAGCGTCCTCCAGGGAAATTTTCTGTTCGGGGAACCATCCCTCCGGATTCTTACCATCCAGAGTCCGTCTGGTAACTGCTGCATAAATTCCAGCCAGCGGATTCAGGGGAGCTACGGTCCAGTCAGAACCACATGCAAGTGCAGTGCCTTTTCCCAACAGAGATTGAAACGCATAGGTGGTTTCACATCTTTTCTTTCCGATTTTCTTCTCTGCCCACCGTCCATCGTCCACAGCATGATAGGGCTGGACTGAGGCAATGATTCCGAGTTTGGCCATCCGTCCTATATCTTCTGGAAGGAGATGTTGGGCATGTTCGATCCGCCAGCGCCTATCTCTTGTTCCATTCTGAGCAATAATCTTTTCCATGATATTGAGGAGAACATGATTGGCCCTGTCCCCGATGGCATGAATGGCCACCTGAAGTCCGGCTTTATCCGCCTCCATGATTCTGCTCTCCATGATCCCTTCAGGAAACATCTGGGAATGAAACAGTCCTGTTTCCTCAGCGTCATCAGCGTAGGGCTCGAAAAACAGAGCGGTGGATGAACCCAACGATCCGTCAACAAATCCTTTTAATCCTCCTATTTTCAAAAAAGTGTTTTCTCCCGGAAGTTGCGCTCTGAATTTTTGAAAGAGATCAAATTCTTCTATCGAAATGTAAACACATAGCCGGGAAGTCAGCTTGTTTTTCTTCAACAATTCCTGATAGACCTCAATATTTTCCGCATAGGCCATATCATGCACGGATGTCAATCCACATTCAACAGCATGCTTGAGGGCAACTTCAGCAGCTCTTAACTTGGCTTCAAAAGAAGGCTCAGGAACATGCTTCATGACAAGATTCATGGCCGCGTCTTTTAAAATTCCCGTCGGTTCTCCACTCCTTGAATCCTTGAGAATCTCTCCTCCCTCTGGAGAAGGAGTATCTTTCGTGATGCCCGCGAATTTTAGGGCGAGGCTGTTCGCAAGAACCATATGTCCGTCATGGCGGTTGATGCAAACGGGATTATGAGAAGTGACTTCATCTATCCATTCTTTGCACGGAAGCTCTGGAGGATCAAAAGACTGGTGGTCCCAGTTCCCATTGAGAATCCACTCTCCTTTTTCTATCGAATCCGCTTTTTCCTTTATTCTGGCGATAAATTCCTCCCGACTTTTCACTTCACGCAGGCGGATACTCAGGAGAGAAAATCCTCCGTCAAGAAAATGAGTGTGCGAGTCGATGAATCCCGGAAGGACTAAATCTCCGTTTAAATCGATTATGAGTGTTTTCTTTCCCACTCTTTTTTGGATCTCTTCAGTGGAACCTACTCCCAGGATCTTTTCTCCCTTTACGGCAGCAGCTTCTGCCCAGGGCTGGCCGGGATTGACAGTCCAAACAGAGCCATTAAGAAGAACGAGGTCAGCCATATCTTTCCCCGTGCGTGAACTGCAGGAAAAAATCCCACACAGTAGAAGTCCTAAAAGTATGATCCTGAATCTTTTCACCTCTCCCTCCCATACTGTCTATTCTCCAGATTCTCTCTTTATTCACAAGGAGATTCTTTCAAAATCCTCAGGTATGATCAGCTTGCCAGTGTAGTTTTTTCGTATTTCCTTTTCGATATCTTGATTCGAAAAACCCAACTCCCCGAAAAAATGACAGGGGATGAGACACTGGATACCACACTCTTGGGAATACTGTCCCAGCTCGAGTGAATGAGTATGCATCGCTTTAAGGAACGGATACTCCTCGAAGAAGCGAGACGGAGCACTGCAGTCGTGTATAAGGTAATCTTTCTCTGCGGCGTACTGAAACAGAGAAGGATCACAAGGCGTATCACCGGAGTATAATAAATCTTTTTCTTCCTCATCAAAACGGAAATGGAAAGCTAGGGACGAAGGACTGTGGGGAACTTTGAGGGAAGTGCACTTGATGGATTCTTCCAATTCAAAGCTGTCTCCGGCATCAAGGGCAATGAATTCGATTCTCATCTTGACCTTCTTCTCCCTCAAATTGAAAAGGTCTAGAAGGTTTTTGCACAATTGAACGGATTCTGTTGAACCATAAAGCCGTATGAGTACTTCATCCATCATCAGACTGTGAACGAGTGAGGGCAATCCGTAGATATGGTCGGGATGGATATGAGTCACCAGTATCGCAGAGACAAGTCTGGGATCAACATTGAACTTTTTTATTTTTTGAAAAACTCCACCCGGGCAGTCAACAAGGAAAAACACATCCTTCTTCTTGATGAAAAAAGCAGTATTGTCCCTCTCTGCGGTCGCCACAGACCCGCCTGTTCCTAAAAAGCAAAGCTCTATCATAGTGTTTGTGAGTAACGCTAGAGTCTTTTATAAAAAAAATGTTTTTTAAAAGCAACTCCTTTTGGCGTCAGGCTTCAAAAAACGATTGACAGACCCGACCTGGATTAGATAAATAAAAGTCATGCCAGAAGAAATCAAGGTCTCAGCACCTGGAAGAGTGTGTCTCTTCGGAGAGCATCAGGATTATTTTGGATTGCCCATTATTGCGGCCGCAATCAACCTGAGAATCTCCATAAACGGAAAAAAAAGAGAGGATAACACAATCAAAATAGACCTCCCTGATATCGGAGATTCTGAAGAATTCTCACTCGATAAAGAAGTCGTATACACCAAAGAAAGAGATTATCTGAAAAGCGCTGTGAATGTTTTGAGAAGGAAAGGCATCCGCTTTCCCACTGGATGGGATTGCCATGTCAGAGGGACTATTCCGATCAATTCGGGCACAGCAAGCTCTTCTGCGCTTGTGGTCACCTGGGTAAAATTCCTCCTGGAAGCAGCCAAGGCTGAGAGAGCCCATGACCCAGAAGAAATCGCAGAACTGAGTTTTTTAACCGAAGTGGCCGAGTTTAAAGAGCCAGGTGGAAAGATGGATCATTTTTCTACTGCCCTAGGCGGCGTCGTTTTCATCGATTTCAATGAGGAATTGGAAGCCAGGAAGCTGAAGAACTCTCTGAAAGAATTCGTCCTTGCCGATTCCCTCCAGAAAAAAGATACAACCGGAATGCTGGGGTACATCAAAAGTCATGTTCTCGAAGGAGTCACACGGATCCAGAAAAAAATAGACGGATTCAACCTGAAAAGCCCTCTCGAAGAAAGAGAAAACGAGGAAATTGAACAACTGTCACCAGATGTCAAAAGATTACTGAAAGGAACCCTCCTCACGAGAGATCTCACCGCAGAAGGCAGAGCTCTTTTTGAATCAGAAGTCTTTGACCACACTCGATTCGGTGAGCTGCTTTCCCGCCAGCATGACATCCTCAAAGATTACATCCGTATCTCCACTCCAAAAATCGAGCAAATGATGGACGCAGCGCTCAATGCTGGGGCTCTGGGAGCAAAGACCAATGGCTCAGGAGGAGGAGGATGCATGTTTGCCTATGCACCTGAGAAAGCAGAAAACGTTGCCGAAGCCCTGGAAAAAACAGGAGCAAAAGCCTACATTGTTCGAGTCGATACAGGAGTGAGGAAGGAATGATCATCAGCGACATTTCATTTTGATGATGAGAATACGATGACCCACGTTTCTGATCCGACTGAAACGGAGAGAGGGAAAAGTCTGAGGAAAGAAAAATAAAGAGGGTATCAAGGAGGACGTATGATCAACGCAACACAAATCAGAAAAGGAATGGTCATTAAAATCGAGGGAAAGCTCTACAAAGTGCTCGAGGCAATCCATGTCACTCCTGGAAAAGGGCAGGCACTGATGCAGACAAAACTCCGGAACCTCAGAGATCAAACTCTGCTCGACTACAGGTTCCGGTCGAAAGATAAAGTCGAACGCGCCTACCTTGAAAAAACCGAGATGGAATTCCTGTATCAGAGTGGAGAAGACGCTATTTTCATGAACCTTGACAACTATGAACAGATCAAACTCTCTAAGGACGTTATCGGTAACGAAGTCAAGTATCTGATCCCCAATGTCATATTTTTCATAGAGATGCATGAGGGAAACCCGATCGGAATCGAACCTCCCTTGACTCTAGAATTAAAGGTGACAAAAACCGAGCCTTTCCTTAAAGGAGCCACTCAATCAGCGAGCAGTAAACCCGCAGAGCTCGAAACAGGAATCACCATCACTGTTCCCCCGTTCATAAAAGAAGGGGATCTCATCCGCATCGACACACGAGAAGATAAATACCTGGAAAGAGTGAAATAAACAGAGGGGGACGTTCCCCATTAGAAGGTTTGTCTGTGGACTCCGATATTCCCGTGCCTATCTTGAACCTTGACAGTGATCATGTTATCTAATCTTGAAGATAAATCCACAGTTATCTTGAAACTTTCCTGTTTTGAGTCGCTTATCCCATCCTGAGGAAAAATACTTTTCCATTCATTGGGCCTGATAAGGTACTTCACTTCCTGGATGGAAGACATCAAATCCTCGGCAACAAACGTGACGACAAGTTTATTCCTCTCTTTGGACGCTTTAAAATTCTTGATCACAGGAAGAGAATTATCGATGATCAAGGACCGGCTGACTTTCTCGGTCTTTAGCTCCATCCCGGAAGGATTGGACGGAATATCCAAAGCCGCCACTTTCAACACATACACGCCATCAGGAAAAGAGAGTGTGTCAAAGGCATAGATTGTATCAGTCCATTTCTCCTTTAAAACGCGCCATCTGTCCTCATTCTCTTCTTTAATAGAGATAGTATACAGGAGGCTGTCTCCATTCTCATCACTTGCCTCCCAAACAACAGTCTGGAATCCTTTTTTTTCGACTTTTTTCGGAACGATCAATGCCTTTGCTTCCTCTTCGCTTTTGGCCTTTTCTGCTGAAACATCCGTATCCACTCCCCAAACGACCTCTGTCTGGATAGGAGGCTTCAGATAAACCGTGTTTGCCGGAAGTAAGGTCAGGCTGGGGATTTTCGGCGCAAGGTTTGTCTGAAGATAAAACAGAGAAACTCTCCTGAGAAGAGGGGATACTCTCCCGGATCGCGTTTTAAACATTACCTTGACCTGAAGATAACGGCCCTTCGGGCTGAGAATCGCTTCTCCCTCCTTTTTCTGGTAGGGAGGGGACCAATCGCTCCAGGTCATGCTTGGTCTTCTAGAGTATCCACTCCTGGTCTGAAACTGAAGATTGCATCCAGACGGAATCTCTGCATCCCATTCCATTCGTCCCCAGGATGATACAGTCTGAGTGTCAATCACCTGACTTAAATATTCTCCATTGAGCACCTGCGTAGGATGTATGATGCTCAAGTCGGAAGGATTGTTGGACAGCGCATAGATTTTTTTGTCATAAGGAGAAAGGGAATAAACCTGCGCAGAGTGTTTCTGGATGAGGAGAGAGATCTTCTCATTTCCATCGACTGAATAAATCCGTCCTTTGTCTCCCGTGCCAAAGAAAAGCATTTTTTCAGGCTCATTCCATAACAGAGAATAAATCAATTCATCATCGGAGCGCCAAATATTTTTCGGTATCCCAGCAGGACTGATCTTGAATAGAGCTCCAGGTTGTTCCTGGCTCAAGGACAGGATTTCTGCGGACAGCACAGAAGACTGCGTCACTGTGACGCTGATATCTGATTCTGCTCTGATCGTCACAGGAAGCCCGGTCTCTTTAATCGGGCTGGTGATCTTTCCTCCGGCTGCAGCATAGATATTCCCCTCCTTATCCAGAGCCACACTCCTTATTTCCTCATAAGGGGATTCGAACAGAATGGAAGGCTTTCGTCCCTTGCGAATTCGATAAACACATCCCCTTCCTCCAGTCCCTGCAATAAGGTCTTTATTCGCATCGACTTCTATACAAAGAACATGATTTTCCTCAGCTCTCAGGAGTGGCCTTCCTTCTCCGTCCATGTTGATCTCGTAAATCCCGCCATTCTCGCCGACTGCAGCCAGCAATACTCCCGAATCGACAAAAATCAAATCCCAGATGTATTTCTCACGAGGATTGAAAAAAGCGCTGCCTTTGTCCTTCCCTGTGATTTTATAAATCTTCCCGTTAGGTGAAGTCCCTGCGTAAAGATTCCCTTTTTTGTCCTGGGTTAGACAGAAAACATCCATTTCCGGCACCTGGAAATACAACTCTGGCTCTCCACTTCTTCCTATTTTGTATATTTTCCCCGCATGCCCTGTCCCCAGGAACATATCTCCCTGCGGAGTGATGAGAAGAGACAAATAAAACTCCTCGGGAGGAGCGTCCATTTTCTCTTCTTTGGGGGATAAGGAAACAACACCATCATAGGAAACCGAGACTCCCTCCATTTTTCCTTGTAAAAAATCGTCTTTGTTCCGGATTTCCCATTTCTGAGGAACTACACCATACAGGACTACCACCAAAAAAACAGCCACCACGAAAACCGGAAGGAGTGTTCTTTTCATTCCCATCTTTCTCCTATTTTTTTATTTTAACTGGAATCACAGCTTCGCCCCTGAAGACATACGGAATTGGCAGCTGATACTCCATCAGAGTCGATCTATTGAGCTCGGTCGGAGAAGAGGATGCCGCACGTGGAGAGGCGAACATGGACTTCATGGAAGGAGGCAAATTCGGCATTTCTTCGCCCTTCAGAAATATTCCTGGCTTGGAAGCCATTATCTTGATGTAAATACGGTTATTTTTCCTGAGACTGCTCAACATCCTGACGAGTTGGTCCAGACTTCTGGGAACAAAAGTTGTGGCTCTGTACTGTCTCATCTCAATCCTTGCGATCGACGCTGCATCTGCAACAATAAGCTGGAGCTCGGAACCTGCCGGCATGTTAGGAACCTGGATATTCCCTTCCTCGCGCCGGCTTTCTCCCCTGACAGTTCTGTAATCTATTTTCACATTGATGTTCTCGCCGGGCGAAACTTCATATTTATCCAGCCAGACCTTTTCCAGGTAGGAAAACCTGACTTCTTCGAAAGCCTGTACACTCAAGTCAATGCGGTGGATCCCCAATTTTTCGAATTCATTATTTGTCAAGAAATAAACAACCCCAGCAAGAAGGCTCGAGAGGCTCATAACAGAACTATCAAATTGCCCGGAGTAAAGGTCTTCAAGACGAATACTACTCCCGTTTTCCAAGTAGATGTTCCCCAGGAGTCCAAGAGAAAGGTCACCGACGGCTCTTTCTTCAGATGTCAGGATACTCCCGAGCGAAACATTGAGCAAAAAAGGAGTTAAAATCTTGTCATCGACTATCTTTATCTTGTGATCTTTAATCTTACCACTGGAGTTCATTATCTTCACATTCACAGGAATCAGCCGAGGAATCTTCCCCAGTTCGCCCAGAAGCCCAGAAACTCGATCCTGAGTAAATTTTCCAACAAGACCCTCCGAGACAGTCAGTTTGAAGGAAGACATAAGGCTGGGAACGACTGTTATCACTTTTGCTTTTGTCATAGCATAATCCACAGCCCCCAAATTGTACAGAGGATGACCAAAAGCCAGGACTTTATTGCCATCGATATACGTCACGGTTCCCACTGCAGACATATCCAAGTCTCCACTGACTAACTGGATGGCCACAGGACCTCCCTCCTTGAGAGTGAGATCAGGAGGTGGGATCTCCTCAATTGATTGTCCAGACAGAGCACTTTGAACAGGATCGAATCCCATATTGGAGAAAAAAGACCTGGATTGTTCAAATGCATAGGAAGAAAATCCACCAAAAACAAGTGGAATACTCAATGGCATAAAAGTCTTTCCTTCGGAAAAGAATGTGCACTTGGAGAGAAAAAACTCTTTGTTCAATTCAACGAGCTCATCCAAAGTCAGGTGTTTTTTTATGGGAACCTGAGGTGAAAAGGCAGGACCCTGGATTCTCTCTTCTGAGATTGAGATCATATCTTCGATAGGAGTGATTCCCGCGATCGGTTCCTTCACAAAGGTTCCCAGGCTGTAGGCGATGGCCCCAATGATCTTGCCGTCCACATAGACCGGACTCCCACTCATACCTGCAATTACACCCGCATCCTCTAAAATGCCTCCTTGAAGTTTTGCCAGGATAAGACTCCTCTTGGGCTCCACATTCTTGAGCACTCCGATAATTTCGACATCGAATTCTTCTATCTTGTTTCCCTCAAAAACACTCCTTCCTTTCCCCTTCATTCCCACCTTGATCTTGTTCAGCGGAAGAATGGGGACCGAACCCTCAAGCGAACTCAAGAACACACAGATTATGAAGGAAAACAAGATTATGTGTATAAATTTTTTTCTCATTGTATTATTCCCAACTGCTTGCCACATTTCTCAAAAATTTTGAGCACTCTCTCGAGCTGTTCATCTGTATGAGTCGCCGAATAGCTTGTCCTTATCAAGGCTTGACCTTTGGGAACTGCTGGATAAACCACAGGATTCGTGAAAAGGCCTTCATCTTTAATGAGTTTCCACAACATAAATGCCAACTCATCCGTTCCAATAATGAGTGGAATGATCGGAGTTTCTGTGGGGCCTGTTTTGAAACCCATGGCCTGGAATCCGGTCCTCATTTTTTTTGTAATACTCCACAGCTTTTCCCTTCTTTCCGGTTCATTCTGTATAATGGCCAGGGTTGCCAGCACAGTTGCCACAGAGGCTGGAGTTATGCTCGCGCTAAAAATCATGGACCGAGCAAAATGCTTGATGTATGAAATGACTTTTTTTTCTCCAGCAACAAATCCCCCTAAAGACGCAAAGGATTTGCTGAAGGTGCCCATCACGAGGTCGATGTCATCCTCAACCCCAAAATGTTCGCACGTTCCTCTTCCATTTTTCCCCATGACTCCGATGCCATGAGCATCGTCGACCATAACTCTGGAGTTATATTTCTTGGCAAGTTCGACAACTCCAGGTAAATCCGTGAGGTCGCCTTCCATGCTGAAAACACCATCCACAACAATCAATCTCCCGGTATTATCATCCAAAGAAGCCAGTTGTTTCTCCAGGTCAGCCATGTCATTGTGTTTGTACGAGTAGACAAGTCCACGAGAAAGTCGGCTGGCATCGACAATACTGGCATGAACCATCTTATCTGTAATCACTGCGTCTTCTTTTCCCACAAGGGTCGAAATAATGCCCTGGTTTGTCTGGAAACCCGTGCTGAAAGCGAGAGCTGCCTCTTTTCCTGTAAATTTAGCCAGCCGTTCCTCCAGTTCAAGATGAATATCCAGCGTCCCGTTTAAAAATCTTGAACCACAGGTCGCTACTCCATATTTCTCAACAGCATCCTGAGCGGCTTTCATGACTTCAGGATGATCCAGCAACCCCAGGTAATTGTTGGAGCCGACCATGAGCATCTCTTTGCCGTCAACGATGACCCTGTTTCCTTTCACCTCCTGGATGGGCGTGAAGTACGGATATATCCCCATGGCTATAGCTTCATCAGCCCGTGTGAACTCGAAACATTTATTGAAAATGCTCACTGCTGCCTCCTCCTTAAAACTTCTCTTCTGTGAAGAAAGTTACATCCATCCGCATCACATATTTAAATTTGGCTCAGGTTTGACCATGGAAGGTTATTTTCATACAATCTTACCCATGAAAGTCCTTGTCACAGGAGGAACTGGCTTTATCGGGAGCCACCTCATCGAACTGTTGCTCAAGAAGAATGTCGAAGTGCATGCTCTCGTCCGTAACCTCAATAATCCCAGGTGGATAAAAGGACTCAACATTCACTTTCTTGAGGGAGATTTTTTCTCTCTTCCTTCTCTACCAACGGGAATAGATTATGTATTTCATGCTGCTGGATTAACCAAAGCGACCAAGACGGCAAATTATTATACAGTAAACCATCAAGGGACAGCAAGCTTTTTTGAGTCACTCCGCTCTCAAAAGATACTTCCCAAAAGAATCATTTACCTCAGCAGCCTCGCTGCCGTCGGACCTTCCTCTGATGGGAAGCCCATCCAGGAAACCACCCCACCTCACCCCATCACACCCTACGGGAAAAGTAAACTCATGGGCGAAATCGAAGCCCTTAAATTTAAAGATGTTTTCCCGATCACCATTCTGAGGATCGGCGCAGTCTTTGGCCCGAGAGATACAGATTTCCTCCTGTATTTCAAATGGATAAAGCGAGGAATTCTTCCCTCTCTTGCGTCCAAGCCAAGGCAGTTGAGCCTGTGTTATGTTAAAGACCTAGTCGAAGCCGTTTATCTTAGCTCTCAAAAAGAGCTGGAAAGTGACGAGATATTCAACATTGCCAATCCAGATCCTTATAATGCAGATGCTGTTGGAGAAGCAGCAGGCCTGGCATTGGGAAAGAAATTAAGAAAGGTGAGGATTCCTCTTCCTGTCATTTATCTTTCTGCTTTAATCTCTGAAATAGCAAACAAATTTCGTAAATCCCCGAGCATATTCGACCGGAATAAGTTTAAAGATATGGAACAGAAAAGTTGGGCAGCGGATACTCGTAAAGCGATCCAGAGATTGTCTTTTCACACTCAATACACTCTTCAGGAAGCCGTGCAAGAAACGATCGAATGGTATCTCGAAAACCATTGGCTGTAGATTAAAAAGGGAGATCTTTCTCGACAGACGTGGCTTGGATAGAAAAAGAAACAGAAAATTTAGAACTGCTCTTTAAACACCAGCCCTCTTCCTTAGAGCAGACGAAATAATTTATCTTCCCCTCAAGACGTTGCCTGCGTCCAGCAGCATCTGGGCTGACAGTAAAAGGAATTTCGATGGGATCCTTCAAACTCAAGTGCTCCTCTCCCATTTCCTCCAGTATCTCCATTTCCAGGTCTGAGTCTGTAAATGTCTTTTTGGCAAAAACAAGCACCTCACTGGGACTGAATTCAATGGTAAAAAAAGGCTGAGAGTTGATAGTCAAGCCCTCTACAAGAGTGAGTTTCAGGATGACCTTCCCCTCCTGACCTCTGGAAAGGTTTTTTGGGTTTACAGAAGCCTCGATCTTTAAGGTGTCATCCTCCTCAGCAAAAGGCAAAAAGGTAAAGCAAAAAATGAAAAAGAAAAGAATAGTAAGTTTTCTCAAAGCCACTCCTCCGTCAATCATTGCCCAAATGCATGTTACTTTTTCATTTTACTCGAATCAACAAAATTAGTCTTTATTTTTCTTTTTTTATCCATTATAATCGGCTGAAAACGCCATGAATACAAAGTCTATCATTACTGGAACCGGACATTTTGTCCCCCCCAAAGTTGTGACGAACTTCGATCTTGAAAAAATGATAAACACGACTGATGAATGGATTCGACAAAGGTCAGGAATCGTGGAGAGGCACTACGTGGAATCCGGTGTGGGAAGTTCTGATCTTGGCTATGAAGCGGCTTTACGCGCCATAGAGAATGCCAAAATAAACAAATCAGAAATAGACTTCATCATCGCTGCCACCCTGTCTCCTGACCACTATTTTCCAGGAATAGGAGTCTTAATCCAGGCCAAACTGGATCTTTCCGGAATCGGTGCTCTTGATGTCAGGAATCAATGTACAGGATTCATATACGCGCTTTCTGTTGCTGACCAGTACATTCGGACTCATACGTATAAAAAGATTCTTGTCGTGGCTGCTGAGGTGCAGACATCGAACCTCGACTATTCGGATGATGGTAGAGACATCGCTGTTCTATTTGGGGATGGAGGAGCCGCAGTTATTCTTGAACCCAACGACAAAGATGACGGAAGAGGCGTCTTATCGACACATCTCTTCTCAGATGGCAATTTCGCATCGGACCTTTGGATGGAAAAGCCAAGCCCAAAAGACAACCCGACGTTCAGAAAAGAATACATCGACGAAAAAAAGTACTACCCTTACATGAACGGACGGAATGTTTTCAAGAATGCTTCAGAAAAAATGCCCGAAGCAGTGAAAATCGCTCTGGAAGAGAACGGGCTCACCATTGAAGACGTGGATCATCTCATTCCCCATCAAGCGAACGATAGAATCTCCCTAATGGTAGCAAAAATTTTAAGGATTCCTGTTGAAAAAGTGATAAGAAACATTGACCGTATGGGAAACACGACTGCTGCTTCGATCCCTATTGCTCTGGATGAGTCCTTGAAGAGCGGAAGGATAAAGGAAGGCGACACCGTGGTCCTCACAGCCTTCGGCTCTGGCTACACATGGGGCTCAGCGGTGATCAAATTTTAAACGCAAATTTCATTGTATTGAAGCATTGCCTCTAGCCTTCATTTTTAGTAGGATTGCAATTTCACAAAAAGAGTTAAATCGACTATAATTAAAGTATAATTCTAAAAGACGAGGTGAAATGCTCACCAACAAAAGTTCTGATTGAGGAGGATCCAATGAAGAAGTCAATCATTCCGCTCGCTATTTTTCTCATCGTTCTTTCAAGCGCTAGCTTGCTTCTCTCTTCCAAAGATGGCGAAGACGACAAATTTAAAAAAGTGTTAGAAAGCTACTTTGAAGAACATTGGAAACTTTACCCGACCGCAGCAACTCAAGCCGGATATCACAACTACGATAACAAATTAGAGGATTTCAGCGAGAAATACCTGGAGAAACGCATGGAGATCCTGGATATATTTAGCCAGGAATTCATCACTAAGGTGGATTTCACCAAGCTGAGTCCAGAAGCCCGGATCGACCATGAAATGATACGCGATGCCCTTGATATGGAGGTCCTCAAGAATGAAAATCTCCTTCCTTGGGAATACAATCCTATTTTTTACAACGACATATTCTCCAACTGTATCCGGAGCCTTTTTTCCAAGGAATTTGCGCCATTGGAGATCCGGGCGAAAAATGCTGCCGACAGGCTGAAGGCTCTGCCCAAACTCATCAAGCAAGCCAAAGAAAACCTGAAAAAACCTCCTCTGTTGTACACAGAAACAGCGATCAAACAGTTCTCGGCAATACTCGATTTTTATAAAAACACGCTTCCTGGACTGATTGAAAACACACCTACAAACAGCAAACCCAAACTTCAGGATGGTCTGAATAAAGTCCTGCCCGCGTTAGAAGACTACCAGAATTTTCTCAAGAACGAACTTCTTCCCCGCTCCACAGGAAACTTCCGCTTAGGACAGCAGGTGCACATGAGGCTCTTACGTCCGTCTCTGCAGAACGACATTCCCCTCCAGGATCTCGTTAATCGTGCCACCGCAGATTCCAGAAATATCAGACGCGAGATGTTCTTCACATGTGTTGCGTTTTACAAAATCATGGAACCCAAGATCGACCTGGACAATCCTCCTCCAAATCTCACAGAAGAGCGACTTTTTAATGAAGTGGTGTCTCATGTCATGGAAAGGATTGCAGGAGAACATGTTGCGAAAGATAAGTACATCGACAAGATTAGAGATTCAGCAAACGAAATTAAAGATTTCATCTCGAATAACCAATTGCTCAATTTTCCTGATGGAAACTTCGATATCGAACCCATGCCTCTCTGTTCTCAGGGGATCAGGATGGCTCGGACTGTAGCCCCCGGCGCCTACGAAAGCCCAGGCTCACTCTCTGTTCAAGTCTCACCTATCTGCGAAGATTGGGACGAAGAGCAAACAAACTCCTTTCTCCAAGAGTACAATAACTCTTACCTGTATTTCTGGACTGTCCGAAGAGTCTATCCGGGAGAATTTATTCCTCTCTATCAGACTGGAAAACATCCTTCCCTCGTCAGAAAGCTCTATCCCAACAAAGCCCTCATCAAAAGCTGGCCCATAACATATGAAGAATTGCTTGTGACCTCGGGTTTTGGAAACTATGACCTCAGGTTGCGTCTGAACCAGCTCAAAAACCTGCTCAAAATGGTTCTGGACTTTCAGCTCGAAATCAACGTCCACCAGGGAGGTTTGACAAAAGATCAAGCCATGCGCCTCATGACCATAAGCGGCTTTCAAACACAGGCAGAGGCGGAAAGAAAATGGAACAGCATCATCCTGAATCCCTGTGATGCTGCGTTCTCCTATGTTGGTTATCAAGAAATACTGGATATGGAAAAACAGTACAAAAGCCTGAAAGGTGAATCCTTCAGCAAAAAAGAATTCATGGATAAATTGCTCAGTTACGGAGCTCTGCCTCTTCGTCATTTGAAAAAAAAGATACTGGAATAGCCCCTGCTCTGGGCGAATTCAACTCGCAAACAGCTCTCGCACATTTGACTCATCTTTTTTCTGATCTGCATTCTTTGATCCCAATCCTGAGGCAGCGTTCAGATTGAAAACCTTAAAAGAGGAAAAAAATGCCTGTAATTCTTGTTGATTCTCACGCTCACCTGGACATGGATGAATTTGACTCAGACCGTGAAGAGGTCATAGAACGAGCTCGTCAGGACGGAGTTGTTGCCATCCTCTGCCCAGCAGACCTCACAAATCAAAAAAGCATGCAGATTGTGTTCGATTTAATCCAAAAAAACGAAAACATCATCGCCTCTTCGGGAGTCCATCCTCACCAAGCAAAACTCTTTATCCTTGACCATATCCAAACAATTGAAAAGCTTGCTAGAGAAGGGAAAATCAAAGCCGTGGGTGAAATCGGTCTGGACTTCTACTACACTCACTCTCTTCCCCAGCAGCAAGAATTGGCCTTCCGCCATCAACTCGCCGCCGCTCAAAATGCCGGCCTTCCTGTCATCGTGCACAGCCGAAACTCGGACATGAGAACTGTCCAGGTTGTAGAAGAAGAACATTTCACAAAAGGAGGGGTCCTCCACTGCTTTACTGAGGATTGGGAGCTGGCCAAACGAATGCTCGACCAGAATTTCTACATCTCCTTTTCCGGTATCCTCACATTCCCAAAGGCCGATCAGTTGAGAGAGGCAGCAAAAAAGATACCCCTGGACAGAATAATGGTAGAAACCGACTCGCCTTATCTCGTTCCATCCCCATTCCGGGGCCGGATAAAGAGAAACGAGCCGGCATTCGTGAAGGAAACATCCAAAGTTCTTGCCGAATTGAAAAAAGTGACTCTGGCTGAATTAGCTGAGATAACCACCCGTAATTTCGAAACTCTCTTTAAGTTTGAAATAAAAAAAATGTAGTGCTAAGATAAGGATTCCATAGAACAGAGTTGAGACAAGAAAATAAAAAAACTAGGAAAAAACCAAGATCGCTCGATAATGATACTCTTCACGAATGAACAAGACAGGCTGCTTGAAAAGCTGAAAAAAGATAAATAATGATACAATGAAAGAAACCGTGAAACAATCCGTGAAATCTCGGGTCAAAAGCAACCTGAGCTTGAATAGAATGTACCGCAGCATACTGAATGACCTGGATAAAGTAGAGAAAGAGCTCAAGCTCTTCACGGATTCTCCGAACAGGCTCATCTCTGAAATCGCATCCTATCTTTTCCAGAACACCGGAAAGAGGATTCGACCAGCTCTTCTTCTGCTCTGTTCCAAGTTGTTTGGATACAAGGGTGAAGAAAATATCCTGATGTCCGCCCTGGTAGAAACCATCCATGCAGCCAGCCTTATTCATGACGATATTATCGACAATTCTGATACGAGAAGAGGAAGGGAGTCCATCCACACACGATGGGGCCCCAACATAACCGTCCTCCTGGGAGACTATCTTTACATCAAAGCCCTTGGCCATTCCCTTCAGAGCAAACACAGACAAATCATCGAAATTCTCACCAGCATTTCGGCTAGAATGATTGAAGGAGAGCTGGTTGAATACAGCTTGAGCGGAAACCTCGATCTGGCTGAGGAAGATTATCTTGACATCATCGACAAAAAGACGGCCTCTCTCTTTGCCGCTTCCTGCCAGATTGGCGGCATCCTTGGAAATGCTTCAAAAAAAGAAGAACATTCTCTTAAAGCCTACGGTACAAACCTGGGATTGTCATTTCAAATCATTGATGATCTTCTTGACTTCACTGGAGATGAAAAAGTCCTGGGCAAACCCGTTTTTTCCGATTTGAACGAAGGGCGTATCACTCTGCCGTTGATCTACACTCTGAACAATGATGACGGAGTAAATCGAAAACACATCACTAAAATCTTGAGAGAGAAAAATCTGAACAAGGGTGCCCAGAACGAAATCCTTGAGATTATCAAATCCAACGGAGCGCTGGATTACACGTATAACAAGGCAGAAGAGTTTGCTGTCAAATCCAGAGAAATCATTTCTCAATTCCCTGAATCAATCCATCGAGAAGCTTTGATTCTCTTGTCTGAATATATCACTGCTAGAAATAAATAGAGCGCATTGTCTGCCAAAGGAAGGACAAGACGGCAAACCTGAAGGGAATGGATGGTCGAAACAGAAGTCAAAATCAGGGTTGATAACATTGACTCCCTCAAAGATAAAATCTTAGATCTTGATGCCAGGATCGAAAAAGAACGCCACTACGAAGAAAACACCCTGTTTGATTGCCCATCCCAAAGCCTCTTCAAGAAGCGTCAAGCGCTCAGGTTGCGCATCACAGGTCAAAAAGCTTTCTTGACTTTCAAAGGCCCTCCAGAAAAATCCAGAAAATTTAAAATTCGGAAAGAATACGAAACTGAAGTAAGGAATGGAAAACAGTTGAGAAAAATCCTGAAATCTTTAGGATTCATTCCCGTTTTCAATTATCAAAAATACAGAACAGTCTTCAGAAGAAAAAACCTGAAAATATGTCTTGACGAAACAGCAATCGGAACTTTCATGGAGCTTGAAGGGGAGAGAAACAAGATCGTTAAATTCACGGATGCTTTGGGAATCTCAAAAAAAGAATTCATTAAGCTGGACTACATCCAGCTTATAAAAAAAGAGACAGGGGAAAATTCAAAGGGCTCTAAAAATCTTAAGAGTTAAGTCTTTTTTTTCTGAGTTTTTTCTTTTTTTTCTGATTTCGGCGCAGCCTTTTTCACAGGTTTCTTTTTTGCTGATTTCTTCAGTTTTTTTTCTGGTTTCTTGGCCTTTGCTTCAGGTTTTTTTGGCTTTTCTTCCTCCATCGCCTCCAGTCCTACAGCTATTTCTTCTCCGATAAAACCTTCCTCTGCAGGCTCTCGAATCTCTTCCTTCTTTATTTCAACGAGTTCATAATCTATGAATCCCTCCTGCACTTCTTTCTGGGCTATGCGGATCGGATTCTTAGATTTTGACTTTATCTTGGGTTTGGCTCCCCCCAATAATTGCCTAGCTCTCTTTGCTGCGAGTATGACAAATCTGAATTTACTATCTAATCCACCATATATTTTCAAATGAATTCGTCTCCTGCGTCAGATCAATTATGTATAAACAGTTAAGATACCAAAAATTGTGTAGAAATTCAATAAATTAAATTAATAGGCAAGCATCTCAAAAGGGTTTACGTGTCGTTCAAAAACTCATCAAAGTACTGACTGACTTTAATCCGAAGCCAGTTTTTGAAGGAACTTCAGCCTGACGAGAAAAATCGTTTGGGCTATGAAGAGAAGATAAGGACTTAAAAGCAAGAAAGAATAAGAGGACTCGACGAGGTTAGTATTGTCATGAGTCCTCTTTTTCATATAAGGATCAAAAAGCCTGAAGCGAAGAGGCTTCAAGGCTGGCAGGATAAGAAAAGAGAAGAGATGAAAAATGAAGACAAGAAAATTCAAAGATATT